>NZ_DKJS01000035.1:0-3950 GCF_002455205.1 Lysinibacillus sp. UBA6686
CACTTTCTTGACAGAAGACCATTTTTGATTGACCTGAGCGACTTTTCTAACGTGCCGAGCGACTTTTGGGTTCACCTGAGCAACTTTTCTGTCGAGCCGAGCGACTTTTAGGTTCACCGAGCAATTTTTCTGTCGAGCCGAGCGACTTTTGGGTTCGCCTGAGCAGTTTTTCTGTCGAGCCGAGCGACTTTTGGATTCAACTGAGCAGCTTTTCTGTCGAGCCGAGCGACTTTTGGGTTCAACTGAGCAGTTTTTCTGTCGAGCCAAGTGACTTTTTGATTGACCTGAGCTACTTTTCTGTCGAGCCGAGCGACTTTTTGATTCACCTGAGCAGTTTTTCTATCGTGCCGAGCGACTTTTAGGTTCACCTGAGCGACTTTTGATTTGACCAAACCGTTTTCTGCTAATCAAAGTTGTTACAGGGTTTGCCCAATTATGACCGTTAAAAAGACTTTTCTTCCTTAATTTAATTTTTAAATCTATTTTATAGACAATTCACTATACAAATATAGTTATCAAATCATAGTAATAGTAGTGTAAAGCTAATTTAGCTTTGCACCTCCTAGTTTGTGGTTTAGGGTCACTTTGGTTCGAGTGATCCTTTTTTATTTAAAAGTTTTTTAATAGATGAATAACTCCCCTCCTATTAATGGCTTTACATATTATAGATTGTAGAAAGGAGAGGAAAATTATGAGTTACTGGCAAAGTGGAAATGTAGGCAGCTGGAACAATTATAACTGTGGGGGCAATAACAATGGCTACGGTTCAACATTTGCCATTATTGTTGTTCTATTTATTCTTTTAATTATTGTCGGTGCTACTTTTATTAATTAACGCTACATTGGAAAGTTTTAAAAAATACTCCATACTAATTAGTCAACCTTACCTACTACAGTAAACAGGGTCACCTCAAAGTGACCCTGTTTTAGTTTTAGCGTTGTTTATTTTCCTTCTTTTTATTTAATCTTTGTATTTCAAGAAGCTCTGAAATCGTGACAAATTTATAGCCTTGTTGTTCAAGCTCAGGTAAAACCTTTTTTAACGCTCTTACGGTTTGTTCTCGATTTCCTCCACCATCATGAAATAACACAACACTCCCTGGCTTTGCGCCTTTTAAAACTGTATTGATAATCTTTTTTTCTCCAGGACTCTTCCAATCAAATGTATCTAAATGCCATGACCACATCACCACTTTATAGCCTTCTTTGTGGATAGCGTCAATCATAGCATCTGTGTATTGTCCCTCAACTGGCCTAAATAAAACAGGAGAGTACCCTGTAATCCCATAGATAGTTGCATGAGTTTGCTTTATTTCTTTTATTAAATTAGAAACATTTGTTTTAAAAGGATGTGTATAGGTATGAATGGCAAGTTCATGATTTTCATCGTGTATACGTAAAGCTAGCTCTGGATTTTTTTCTGCATTTTCTCCCACAATGAAAAATGTGGCTTTAGCATCGTATTTTGATAATACATCTAATATTTCAGGTGTATACTTTTTATGAGGACCATCGTCAAAGGTAAGGGCAATTACTTTTTCATCCGTTTTTATATCCCACAAAATTTGTCCTGCTTCTTCGTAATATCTTCTTCCTTTGTCTGCAAAAGATTTATCATTTATTACGAATACGAATAGTGCAAAAATGCATAATGATAGTAAAAGATATTTTTTCCTCAAGTTTTCACCTCCTGCAAATACTTTCTATCCTTTATTATTTGAGATTCAAACTAAAAAATGCTTTGATTTTTGTTTTATTAAATGCCTAAAATGTCAATTATTAAAAACAATTTCTGCATAATGTGTATTCAAATGGTATAGTAGTAGTCAGGAACATTTTTTGTAAATAAAGGTGTAGAAAGATAAATCTTCAATTAGATGATATTAACTTTCATATTAAAGGAGTACTGTAATGGCAACTATAGAGGACTTTGTTAATCTTGATATTCGGATTGGTACTGTTATCCAAGCAGAAGAACTTCCAAAAGCTAGGGTTCCTGCAATTAAAATGAGCATTGATTTTGGTGATGCTTTAGGAATCAAGCAATCATCTGCACAAATTACTAAACGCTATACACCAGAAGGGATTATAGGGAAACAAGTCGTAGCTATTGTCAATTTCCCTCCTCGGCGTGTGGCAGGCTTTAAATCTGAAGTTTTAGTAATCGGTGGCGTGCCTGTAGAAGGAGATGTTATACTCTTGGCACCAGATCAGCTTGTGCCAAATGGAACTAAAATAAGCTAAAAACAAATCGCTATTTGCAGGATATGGATAGTAATTACATTTTTATAGTAAAAAAGGAGTTTGTGATGGAACTAATTTTTGCGCTTTTACCTCTTATAGGCATATTTATTTTTTATCTTATTCCTGCTATTTTTATCATTTGGTTTTTATTTAAATTTATTAAAATCCAGCAGGAGCAGACGGAAATCCTTAAAAGCATTTCAGATAAGTTAAATAGGAATATTTAAAATGATAGAAGACTGCAGCTAAACTGGAAGGGTTTGCTAACAGTCTTTATATATATAAACTAAAATAAAGTGGAAATGAAAAGAAGGAATTTGTATGGAGAAAAATTGTAAATCTATTCTTATTTCAATTGGTTGGATCAATGCATTATTTGCTTTTGTTTTTTTTCAATTATTTTGTGGCATAATTGCTGTCTGTATGGGCTTTATTTTGAAAAAGGATTATCATGCAGAAACTCACGGTCTAGCCTTAATGATTGTAGGAATCATAACTGGCATTGTTGGTTGGATTCTCAATTATTTTAGACTATGAAGAAAAAAACAACAAACTATTCATAATGTCTGTCAGTGCTTCACTTTTGAAATTGTCATGCCGTCACCATTGGCATAATAACCGATTCTAGTTGAGGATGATTAGCTACTATGGCATTGAATTCTTTCATCAATGCTGTATAGCGCTTAGGTGTCACATTAGAATCAGCCACACTGCCAGCAGCAAGGACATTATCAGTAACGATAATCGCATCAGTATTTGCAAGCCGCACACAATATTGTAAGTAGTTTTCATAATTTTCTTTATCAGCATCAAAAAAGAAAAAATCAAATCTTCGTCCATCCTGAACTAACTTTTCTAAGCTTTGTAAAGCCTGGCCTGTCATATAGTTAATTTGTTTTCCAAATCCTGCTTTGGATTCATTATTGTAAGCTAATTGTGAATATTTTTCCTCTACTCTAAAGACAATAATGTACCATCGCAATCTAGACCTCTAGCTAAACAAATCCCACTATATCCGCCAAGCGCCCCAATTCCAAGGATGCTTTGAGCTTTAGTCATGGAAACAAGCATTGTTAAAAGCTTTCCAGATGAAGGTGAAACAGAAATAGCTGGCAATCCTTGTTCTGTAATGGACGAGATAACCTCCTCTAAAATGTAAAAGACAGTATCAATGTATTGATTAATTTTTTTCATGTAAGCTATTTCCTTCATCATTATTATCCTCAGTTGGATCTAATGATGAATTTTCCTCTGTTTCACTTTCATGAATATCAAATAATTGGATAAATTCATTAATAACCATATCAATTGCCTTTAACTCTCCTATTAAAATAGGCTCAATGGATTGAAACTCTGGCTGTTCTAATTGTTGCTTGATCGTTGCACGCTTTAAATTCATCATTTCTAAAAATGCAATAGCTCTTCCACGGCGGAATGTTTTAGGACCTCGGTGTGAAGAGCCGTCCCTTCCTCTATGATGCTCCCCGCGATGATGCCTTTCTTTTCTAATTTCCTTATCGATTTCACTTTTCATATGCGAATCCCCTTTCTTATGTATACATCACTATGCAAATAAATTGTATACATACGTATACACATTGTCAATTGTGATTATTTATGAAATATCACTAGCGTCGCATTAAAATAATTCAACGTTTCCATTAAGTCTGAATTTTCCGTAATCCAATCCTGACATAAAAAAATCC
>NZ_DKJS01000035.1:4284-4517 GCF_002455205.1 Lysinibacillus sp. UBA6686
AAAAGGTTGTTCGTACCCTGATGAAGCGGTGTTAACGAACGCGAAAGAACATGATCGTGGTCAGCTTGAAATTCTCGTTGATGACAAAGAATGCATGTACGTGTTTGACCGAGGCTACTTAGATTATGAGCGCTTTGATCGCATGACAGATGATGGATTTTTCTTTGTCTCACGCTTACGAAAAAACGCCGTAACACGTGTGGTTGAATCGTTTGAAGTACCTGAACAGTCAT
>NZ_DKJS01000004.1:0-40110 GCF_002455205.1 Lysinibacillus sp. UBA6686
TTTTTGTATTTCGGGCTTACAAAAGAATGGGATAGCTCCCATTCTTAAGCTAAAAATATTACATAACCATCTGCGTCAAAATAAATGTCACTCCATGCATACAGCTGGTTAGTTTCCGATGCAGGCACATGAAAAACATTCACCTTTTGCCATTGGCGAATTTTCTTCCCCTTTGAAATTTCCAATTGTTCATATACTTTATTCAAACGATAAGTAGTGCCTAGTTTTCTATAAATTTTCTCATCATTAGTCAAATGTTGAGGTAAATAAATATCATATAAAACTCCAATATCAGAATCTGTAAATTCTCCTGCAATTTCTACTTCCTTCACTACATTAATTTGTAATAAATCCTCACGCCGACCAAGTGATAGGTATTCTACTGGCGATTTCAATGCATCTACAATAATCGGAATATAACTTTCATCCTCTGGAACTATATGCAATACAAGTTCTACATCTACTAACAATTCTGTTGTTGATACGCCCCTAGTAATACCATGTGCTTTACCCTCAGTCAGTTCTACTTTCAGCTGATGTCGTCCTTCCTCAAAGGTACTCCCAGCAAACTCATAGCGTGTCCATAAATCATTGACTTTCGAGTGGTATTTACCTTGAATACTCACTTGCATGGGTACATAGCTTGTAAAGCCACATGCAGCATGAATCATACCAATTACTGTTGAATAGGGTGGAAGCGGATAGGATTCCTTCAATTGAAAACTTGTGGGCTTACGATAATTAACCAAATTTTGATAGGCCTCAATACGAATTCCTTTCATATTCTCACCCTCTTATTGATAGTATTTTATAACTGCCGCTTCAAGTCCTTTGAAAAATTCAGCTATTGACTTTGCTTGAAGTGTTTGCTCGATTTCTTCATCATTTGCTAAAAGGCCTTTTACTAAACCGACGCTTGTTTCTTTCTGTACATGTTCATCAAGCGCTAATACGCCTTCGATTGTAGCCACAGCAAGTTTATTTTCTTTTAATTTCAAACGATTTTCAAAAAATGGATTTTTATAATCATAAACACCACCGATAGCAAATATCGGGGATAAATTTTCACGACGACCTTTAATGTCACGATATAAAAACTTTAATGATTGCAGTAATGCAGTTACACGCTCAGCACGTTCAGCCAGCGGAATTTCAATATTATCATTCGCATCTATGCCCACCTTGTCTAAGTCAATTGTTACTGTGTAAGCATAAAAGGACTTATGAATTTCACTTTGTGCGATATTTCCACCTTTTAAATTGTCATCATTTGTGGCTTCTTTATAACGATCAAATAACCCTTTATTCGTTAAAAACTCAAGATCTGTATTATAGCTTTCTAGTGCTACTGCATTTGATAGCCTTACCACAGCTGCACGTGTCTTAGTAGGTTTGACCGTTTTCATATAACCAAATAAATCAATCTCAGCATAGTCTGCAATTGTTGCTTCGGGATGGAATTGAATTACACTGCCATCTACTCCTAATGGCGTATTATTAACTTCCATTTGCTCAACAATGTTGTAGCGAAGCGCTTGACGAGAAAGGTATGTATACATTTCATGGTCTCCACGTGAAATCTTTTTGAGCGAAGTTACGTTACCTACCCCCTCACCATAGTTCGCACTCTCTGCTTCAAAAATGATACTTAATGTTAAGCCTTTTTTATTCATTTGTTGTATCCTCCTTCTCATCTTCTGATTTTTCATAGCCATTTAGACCTATTAAAAATGCATAACCGATTGTTTGGAATTTTTCTATATCATTTAACCCTTGAATAAAGAATGTTGGTATTGATAGTTTTTCATTCTTTTTGTAGCTATATGCTTGGAAAATTGTATCCATAAATTTATTAGGATTTTTTACTTTCAGCGCATTTAATAGTCGATATGAAATTGCATTTAGCTTTGCTTCCTGCCCTCGATACGCCTGCTTTAGGTAATAACCACTAATACGAATTTTACGTAACTCCTCCTGTGTCATAAAATGCTCCCTCCCTTTAAATCTATTATTTGAAATATTCAGTACTTTTTGAATAGAAGCCATCCCTTTAAAATCATCATCAATAACTAGACGCATTAATCGATAAAGTAAATCTGCAAAACCTTGTCCATTGTAAAAGCGTCGTAGCACTTCTTGATAAAGACTTACATACTCTCCATTTTCCTTTACATATTTCCCTACTAAGAACTGAAAATCTTTCCGACTATCATACATTTGTTGTGCCTTTTCACGTGATAACATATTAAATGTATACGGTCTCGACTCTGAATTGCGGTCATATTTAACAATTTGAATGTTATCAATTTCTAATAACTTTTGGTTTTCTGCCTGTTGTGCCATTAAATCTAGAAGTTGATAATAAGCCATTGATTCTAAATCGTCTCTTGACACTTCTACTTTTCCAGCCTTTAACGATATAGAATTAACTGAAACTAAATCGTCTACAGAACGGTTATTATTTATAAACAATCCAGCCCCTCTTACCAAAGTAAATCCTAGTGGTATACAGCTATACACAATATTACAAATAGGACAAATAAAGATATCACGTTGGTGATCCCAATAATGTGAGGATTTTCTCGCAGCATCTACCCCAACTTTTTGTACCCATGTTAAATCAAACGCTTCTGTTGCCGATTTCATTTTATTATCACAACAGGCACAAGTTAATTTACTTTTGGCATATTTCTTTTCATCGTTTTTCGTTTCTAAATAGTTCTTAGCTGCCCGAATAAAATAATTATCATATTCTACATACAAATCTTTTTTACTAGCATTACTATTTAGTAGTGATACATTTGACCAGAAACCTTGAATTACTTGATAACTGAGAATACGCGGTACAATATAGCGTTTAGCTTGCTCATGTTCTAAAAATGATAGGCACTCTAATAATTCTTGTGCCATTGCAGTGACTTGTGGTTGCACATCTTCGAGCGTTTCTTTTTTCTTCTTATTTACTTTTTTAAACGCCTTTGCTGAAACTTCAAAATCATAGGAGATTTCCGTTAAAAAGGGATAAACATTTTTATAACTATTTGAAGTGAGCCATCTTTTCATGTTGTCTATAAGTATATTAAATTGTTCTAGCTCCTTTTCTTCGGTTATCCCCTTTATACATTTTTTAACAAACTGTTTACTATAGGTATTTACCATTTTATAATAACTAGTTTCAGAACCATAAAGGTCAACAAGCGATGCGAAATAATGTTCTTCAAAATTGCTCAAGTTACTTTCAGGAAATGTTACGGTTTGTCCATCTGAATCGTACGGTAGCTTTACAAAGTCAAATACTCTACAAAGTCCCAATATTCCACTGTTGTAAAGCACGTCGTCTAATTGCAATTCAATCATATCTCTCACCTCCTATTCATTGATCATTTCGATATGTCCAAAGAATAAAGCTCTCCTGAATCCCAATCCAGCCTGTGTAAGTATAGATAAATCTTCTGGATGCCCCTCTAATATAAAGTTACCTTCATGGGCATTCATATACAAAATTCCTTTATCATTTAACGTTGCAAACTTATCGTGCTTTAATTGCACAACTTTTTTACGCATTGCAATCGGTGTAAAAGCTATCGGTTCATATAATGATCGGCCCATGATGGATTTCATGCATTCATTTGCAGCATAATTTAATTCTGTTACATATGACGAATCGTCAATCTCTAGATATTTCCCTAAAGAATTTTTCATAATAAGCGGTGAATTAGTTTTCATTAGGACTCTATTTGACTTTGGTAGCTTTTGTGGAAGTATTTGAATTTTTTCTAAAGTTAGTTCGTAAGATTGATATTTAAAACATTGTTGTTGAACAAAACCGTTATAAAGATAAAGCATGAATTCTGCATCTGGAGAGGACATTGTAAGACGCACATCTCCTTGAATTGAGAATTCTCCGTTTTCTAAAATATACTTATTCAAATAAATAGCTCCCGTAAATGGACGCATCATTTTATTGGCTTGATTCTCCGAATATTGATACATCTTTTTCTGCATTTCAGGATTTGAATTTGATAAAGCCGACTTTACAATACTCGCAAACAAAAACTGATGATGTCTCGGCAATTTTTTTGTTTTGAAAACTACCAATAATTCCATTTTTACCACCCCTTTCCTTTATGATCTAATTCCAATATATTCTATTTATTTGGAATTTACAATAATAATTTATTAATTACATAATATTAAGTAAGGCTTGAAAATCAAACTCTTATTTATTCAATCATTATTTATGTTATATTTATAAGGTCTTCAACAATGTGGAATGTAAATTACTTTATATTAGTACTTTTAATTAACTACGTGGAAACAAAATAGGGTGAGATATCCGCCACTCGTATACGTATGAGTGGTTTTTACTTACTTATTTCCATCAAAATGAAAAGTATCGGAAAGTTGAATTCTTTTTACAAAAACTAACCTCACTATCTTTTACACGGTCGGTTTGCTACACCATGTTTTTCACATACTTTCGGTTTCATTCAACTGTACGTACCATAAGGGATTTCACATCTCTGTTGTCCTCGTTATAAGTTATAGTAAAAAATGGATGTTCACTACCTCTGCTTACGTGTCTTTGTTTTTTCCTAATAATGTAGAAAAAATAAAACTGAAATTTCGGTTAATATTTATGCAATGCTAATGGCTTAAGATGAATAACCCAATAATCTCCGGTGCGAATCTCTCTATAAAAATATGTTTGCTTACTATTCGCACCTCTCCAAACTATTACAAAATCTCATATTCTAAATTTAATTAAGCTAGTATTTTACATTTATTTAGTATTATATATCCAAAACTTAAATATCTCTAACACATTTTATTATTCCATTTTCTGTAAACAAAAATAAAACCAGCAATTACCGATTATTTCGATGTTACTGGTTTTATTTCCGATTATTATTTTTTCCGTTTCACAAACACAAAGCCAAGAATAACAGCTGCTAGTACAAGTAAGGCTACAATCCAAACCGTGTTTGATGAAGTTTCATTTGTCTCTTTTGTAGACTGCTGTTGGTCAATAGGTGTAGCGTTTTCTGTTTGTATCTGTGTCTTATTGGTTGCTTGTGCTGGCGAACTTATTTGAATGTATTGAAGGGTAGGTGTGTCAGAAGATTGCCCTTCATGATGATCGCCGCTTTGGTCATGACCATGTTGATGACTGCCCCCTGTAGTGAAAATCGATTTTTCTACAGTTTGGCCTACCCAGCTTTTTGCGTCAGTTGAATCTGCGAAAATACGTGGATGTCCTGAAAGCATGTAGGTTGTGCCGTTGATGATCACTCCTGTCTCGTCACCTGTCACAACATCCTCTATTGTTCCAGTTGGCCCTTCAGAGAAGCCACCCATTTGAATTAAGGAGTGTCCACTCATATCAACATCGAGATGATCTGTTAAAAAAGAAATATACTCTTCTTTCGTTAAAGTAGCATCTGGTTTTTCAAGCTCTAGTTTATGATGAAATAAGGCTGTATTTATTTCTTTGTACGTAATGTCACCCTCCAAGGAAGATACATAGTCCTCATTTTTGGCTGCTTGTGCTAGCTCATCAACAGTAGCGCCTTTAAGACCGAAGAAACCGCCTACCCAGCCCGCAAAATCTTGACGTGATAAATTTTCTGTCGGATTTAAATTCACATCTTTGCCATTATAGCCCAGTAATCCAATGCTATGGAGCACCATGATTTCCTTTATCGTTGGTGCAGTTTCTGGAACATCTGCATAGAGCGTACTTTTATCCATAGTATGGGCGTAGGCTACTGGAGCCATAAACAATGTGCTCATTAGTATTAATAGTAAATATTTTCTCAAAATGATTCCACCTTCCAATGCAATAGTATACAAGCTAATTGTGTTGAAAGTATGTAATTCCGATAGATTTAATACTAATTTGATAATTTAAATTTTTGAATGATTTCATTTAAATTCTCTGCCATCTCCGCTAAATTAGCTGAACTATATTGAATTTCATCCATGGAGCTAGCTGCCTGTTCAATTGTGGCGGATGTTTCTTGTATGCCTGCTGCAGATTGTTCAGAAACAGCGGCAATTTCATCCACTGATTTATGAATGCTAGCCGTATTTTGGACTACCTCTTCTAGTTTCGTGGACATGCTGTCTATGTTGATGGTCATGGAGGAAACTGCCTCCGTTATTTGATTAAATGTTTCATTCGTTGATGCAATTTGTGTTGTACCTTTTTCAACCTCACCATAGCCATTCTCCAGTGAAGCAGTAACTGTCTGAGCATCTAATTGAACCTTTTGAACAATTTCTGTAATATCATCAACTGAAACGGCTACTTGTTCCGCAAGCTTACGCACCTCATCAGCAACGACTGCGAAGCCTTTTCCATGCTCACCTGCTCGTGCCGCTTCAATAGCAGCATTTAGCGCCAATAAGTTCGTTTGTGCAGCGATATCCTGTATGACAGCTACAAGTTTAGATATATTCTGCGTTTGTTTACTTAATCCATCCACCTTTTGAACAGCATCTTTCACAATAACATGGATAGAAGTCATCTGCTCTGTAGATACGTTCATTAAGTCCTTTCCCACTTTTGTTAACGCCATGACATCCTGTGAATACTGATAAACATACTTACTGCTGTTATTGACATCTGTCATCTTCGTATTAAATTCCATCATATTCGTGGCTACATCCGACGCATTGCTAGCCTGTAATTCTGTACCGCCTGCAATTTCAGTGACGGTAGAGACAATTTGCTGTGTACCTGTCTTGACCTCTGTTGCTGATTGCATAAGCTCCTCACTATGCGCAGCTACATCATTCGATACTCGTTGGATATGTCCTAAAAAACGATTCAAAATATCTGACATTGTATTGGTCGCTTCTATTAGCTTCCCTACTTCATCATTTGATTTCACCACTAGTGCAGGCTCACTTAGATCCCCGTCTGTAATACGTTGCATACGATTCGTTACTGTAATAATAGGTCTTGAAATAACGCGTGCACTAATGAAGGCAATTCCAATTGAAACTACAACAAGGATGATTCCAATGATAATACCGGTAATCTGCTTATTATCACCTGCAGTAATAATGTCTGTGCCTACTGTCGTTATGGACTGCTTACGATTTTCTGCTAAGCCTTCATAGCCTTCTCTTATTTCAGTAGCCTTTGTATCCATAGCAGCTAAGTTTTTAGTCGCCATTTCGATATTGCCCTGATCATAAACATCAAAGACATCTTTTTCAACATAGCTACTCCATTCCTTGGCCATTGTTGCAAAGTTGTTAAACTCTGCTGATTCTGATAGGGCTAAACGAATTTTTTCATTTTTTAATGCACGCTTAACATTATCATCGAAAATTTGCTTATATTTTTCATCACCCGAAAGCACATAACCTCTCGCCGCCGCAATTCTTAGGCTAATCGTTGATGCGAGTTCATAGTCGGTAATTAAAAGGTGTAAGTCCTCTTCAATAATTTGCTCTGTTGCACTATTGCTCAGTTTAACTGAATAAAAATTGTATCCTATGTACAAAATCACTATTGCTACTACAATGCTAAAGGAAAAAACAATTCTTTTACTAATTGACTTAAATTTCATGTTTAAATTCTCCTTATTTGTTGAATGAGGACCTTTGTTATTACTATTAGTAATCTATCATTATTAAAATAAACATGGTTAATTTAATAATTCTTTCTATATTTAAAGAAATAACTAGTCAATTTTTAAGTAATTTTCAGCATTTTTCGGTTTTATTTTACAAATCCAAATGCACTAATGAATTTTCATAACAGGGATTTTTGAACTAAAAAGAACAGCCCTAAAAATGGCTGCTCCTGTTATTTTTTCTCGATTTGATAATCAATTTGTAAAAAGGGTAATCCAAAAATGCGCATTTTATGAACAGCTGTTAGTATTTCATTTTTTGTAGTTATCACAAAATGCTCCTGTAAAGGCAATTGAAATAAAAATCGATGGATGGCTAAATAAATGCCAGCATCTCCATCATGAGTACTAGTCAAGTGTAAACACCCATTTTCCTCATATAAATACAATACCCCTATCATCGTTGAAAATGGTAATGGCAGTGCAATATTCAAATAAGTGGTTTGGTCTGTAGTATGCTTTGAATAAATGGCTACAAAGGTTGTTTGTTTGTCGATTGCGCGAATCCAGGCACGTGGGGCAGAACGTCCATCTTGCTGTTCGTCAACTTTTATAATCCTACCTGTCATTTCTATTTGCTGGCTAGACAGGGGTAAATTTAGCTGTTGTATGTAACGACTAAAGCCTTGATAAATCAAAGCAAACGGTTTAAACCAGGCCTTCCATTTGACGGATGCCTTTAAACGATACTGTTCTGTTTGCTCATAAAAATGTGGGATTGCAGGAGATAACGCTGTAGTATCAACAAAATCATGAAGTGCATCAACTAATCCCGGATGAGAATCATTTTGCTCACGTAGTTTCCCGCGAATTTGACTAACTGGAAATTGTACTGATTGATGAGTTCTTTTAGGAACGGCGATAGCCCATGCTAATACACCTACTGCCCCAAAGAAAACTCCATTGATAACACCATGAAACTTTAGCATTTCTGGTATCCCAACAAAAGAATGTCCAAGCAAATTACTCAATGCATACATGATGGACCATAGGATTGTGATACATAAAGAACCATAGGATATGCGTAATAGCAGCCCCTGAATTGCAGGAAATTTGGTTTTTAGTGCAAGTATAAATAAACCGTAAATAGCTATGATGTATAAGCCCACAGAAAAAACTTCTAGTATTTTAGAGAATGTTATTCCTAAGGCAACAAGAAACGGTCCGCACCATATAACAACAAGAATCGCATTAAAGAATCTGCTTTGATGAATACGTCCAAAGAGACCAAGTGATATGACTAAGAGACAGGCTGAGTAATGAAAATGGATAGCTGTTAACCATGTAATTAATGGTGGGAAACCTGTATCGATTTTTGCAATAAAAGCAAAAAACCATAGTCCTCCAGTAAATAAGTACATAAGTCCAATATCAATCGAAATTTCCGCTATATTTGTAAAGCCACGTTGCAAAAAACGATTTACCCCCATGCTCGCTATAAATACTGTATAGACAACATAGATAAGTGCTAGAACAATGGCTAGCCACCCTTCTGTCCACCAATGAAGCATTGTAACTGCAATCATCATTACAGCAATAATGGCATCTCCGCCTCTTGGAAGATCCACCACCATTTTGATCATTGCAGGTATAAAAATTAGCTGTGCAATGGTAAGTAACAACATAAAGCTAGGCTGCTCACTAAAGCCAAAACAAATAGCCGCCAGTATAAATCCGAATAATAGAACAGGCTTACCTAGATTGTTGCGTAAATTCACCAGCATACATCATCAGCCTCCCTATCAACGGATTATGGATGGACACATGAATCGTAAATACATTTCTGGTGTCATCAAAGCCCTCCTCCACCACAACATGTCCCTGCAAAAATTTAGGAAGCGCACATTCAATTTTGGACAAAACCAAGCGTTGAAAACCTGAACGAATAACCAATCTTCCTTCACGCGTCACAGCAAAGTGCAAATCAGAATAAAAAAGAGCTGGTTCACCTAAATAATCTTTCACTATTTTATGAACTAAATCCACTGTCATTCTTGCATGAAAATATCTAGTTCTTTTTGGAAAGTGGAAGGCACGTTCCCATAAGACTTCCAACTCACCACTTGGCAACGTTTGACAAGTGTTACAAATCGAAAACGGTATATTCTCACCTGACTCAGGGAACAGGAATTTTGTTTTAGTCGCTACGGTATAAAAGGGACGCAGCCACTTTGCTCCCGATTCAATTTTATGCATAACGCCTATCGCATAAAATGGTTGATCTACTGGCAGTGTATAGCGTTCTTGAAGTTTTGGATGCAGTTTTGTAAATTCCTCACCTAATATGGTTTGATAAATGGTCATGTTGTCTCCTCTCGCTTCCGTATGCAGCGTCTGGCACTTGGCATATCTTTACTAATTATAAATCCGATTATAGACAATACCCATAATGCTAGATTAAAAGTCACTGGATTAAAGGGTGCAGTAGCAATCGTTATATCTGCTAGCAAGGCCCCTATTGTTAAAAATGGAAATACAATAATTTGCGCTCCAAACAATAAGCGCTTTCCTCGTGGTAACAGCCAGCAAAGCCCGAACAAAATCTCTGCTATACCAATCAAGATGACTATTTTGTTAGCATTATTCCAAGAAAGGGCGTCTTCGTTTGGCTTTGCCATTGTTTTGCTCATATTTAACTTGATTTTGCTCGACTCCCCCTCTGTTTCGCTCGACCTGCTCCTAAATTCGCTCGGTCCTCCTTCAGTTCCGCTCGGCTCATTCCCAATTCCGCTCGGCCTCACATCAGTTTCGCTCGACTTCACCCTATATCCGCTCGGCCTCACATCAGTTTCGCTCGGCCCCACCCTAACTCCGCTCGGCCCCACACCAACTCCGCTCAGCTCCACCCTATATTCGCTCGGCCCCAGCTCAGATTGTAAGTCTTTCTCTAGTATGTTCTCCACGAGCATAACCTCTGTGGGATGTTGCACAATAATTTTGGGAACTAGCCCGTGATATACCCATATAATGCAAAAAAGAATGCTTATGAAAATTGTTAAAAAGAAACGTCGATACTGGGAAGTAGGGCTTTCTCCCTTTTCAAGCCATCTCTTTAAAACGTCAAAGCTTAGCGCTGTTGCCCAGCCCATAATTGGACGAAACATAGCGTCCAATAGCTTACCAAGTTTTCCATAGCGAACATCATAGTCATACTGTGTTAAAAATGTCAGCCCCCTATCATGAGGGATATACTGCCAATAGCCCCTTCCCTCCGCAATCGGAGATATTTTTTGTGGTGTTCCAAAATGCAATGAGGATGTTTTAGTCCCATCCTTTTTTTGGTGCTCTCCCTTACTTTCACCCCAGCCGCGAACTACCACACCTGGCATTACCTTTGTTTCATAGGTAAATTGCTGAGGCTCTTCAACAGATTTTTTTTCAATGTATGTAATGGAGGTAAAACGTAAATCCCACTGCTCATGAAGCTTCGGATTTTGGGTGTAGGTCCATGCCTCCTCAATAGGTGCAAGTATATCCACCTCCACATAAATAGGCTTTTTCTTCATGCCTCACTCCTCCTACTTATTAGCCCTTTTCAAATATATTGACAGTTGCTTTGTGCATTTCTATTACCCCATAAGCTCATCTGCTATTTTCACTTGAGGGCTTCCACACATCTATCGGTAAATGATCGTATAGAATCGATGTTACCTTGTATTCTATTTCTTCTTTTTAAGATAGTTATTATTCTCGTCATCTTAAGATAGCCAATGTTTGTTCACAAATAAATTTGTCCTTCAAATCGTTCTTTATGTAGACGCTTATAATAATTTTTTCATTATCGTCAAGACTATCCTCCATTTAAAAATCGATTTATACTACTAATAATATTATAGCAGTAAATTGATTTACCACCATAAACTTCAAATTTATTATTTTTTAAAAAACTTGAATCGAAATGGGCGTTGGCGAAGTCTAATGGGTGGAAGGAGGCGATTTTCATTACTACACAGCATGTTTCACTAGTACAGTTAGCTCAACATGGGGATGAACAGGCATTTTATCAGCTGATTGAACAGGAGCAGCATAAACTTTATCGCATGGCTTATGTCTATGTACAAAATGAAAATGACGCCGTAGAGGTTTTTCAGCAAACCATTATTCGTGCCTATGAGGGACTTCCTCAGTTAAAGGAGCCACACTATTTTTCAACCTGGCTAACGCGCATTATTATTAATGTTTGTAAAACCTATATAGCAAAGAAAAATACAGTACAGCTTGTCGAGCCACATACTTTAGAGGATTTTACTAGTACAACACCTACATATATCGAAGAGGAGCTAGATCTTTGGCATTCTCTCTGTAAGCTTGAGGAAAAATATAAAACTGTTCTGCTACTCCGTTTTTACCAGGACTACTCAGTAAAAGATATTGCCGCAATTTTACAATACCCTGAGGGCACTGTGAAAACAAATATACGACGAGGTTTACAGGCTTTACGACAACAATTAAAGGGGGCATATATAGATGAATGGGTTCAATCCGTTGAAAGAGGTCATTGATGCGATTCCAATACCTAAA
This sequence comes from Lysinibacillus sp. UBA6686, assembly GCF_002455205.1. Taxonomy (NCBI): domain Bacteria; kingdom Bacillati; phylum Bacillota; class Bacilli; order Caryophanales; family Bacillaceae; genus Lysinibacillus; species Lysinibacillus sp. UBA6686. Next base: position 12,171 of record NZ_DKJS01000004.1, read on the forward strand.
GGAAAATTAACAGAGGTGTTACGTGTTGAAGGGATGTCCAAAGTCTTCCAACAAAAGCATCATACAGTACAAGCATTGAAAAATATCCATTGTACCATTTACCAAGGCGAAATGGTTGCTATTATGGGAACAAGCGGGTCTGGTAAAAGTACATTGTTAAATATGATTAGTGCCATCGATGAGCCAACTGAAGGCGCACTCTTTTTATTTGGCGAGGAAGCCCATGATATTTATCAGGAGCCAAATGCATCCAAATTCCGTAAAGAAAATATCGGCTTTATTTTTCAATCCTTTCATCTGTTAAAAGATTTATCAGTTGAAGATAATATCGCACTTCCACTTATCCTCAATGACTTACCAAGCAAAGACATAAAAGTGCGTGTCCAGCACATGATGGAAAAACTTAATATTGCTGCATGGGCAAAGCATCGACCAAGTGAGCTGTCCGGGGGGCAAAAACAACGAGTCGCTATAGCTCGTGCTGTTATAGCAAATCCCCCTATCCTGCTGGCAGATGAGCCGACTGGAGCACTGGATGTAAATACAACGGATGAAATTTTGGAACTTTTAGTAGACTTACAAAAAAATATGAATCAAACGATTTTACTTGTCACACATGATCCTTATGTCGCTACCTATGCGAATCGTGTATTATTCTTCCATGATGGGGCTATTGTGGATTCCTATCAGAATCAGCAAACGGCAGAGGATTTGGATTGTATTTTAGCGAAGTTCAAGCTAATTACTAGAGGTGATCTATAATGTTTACGATGCGTAGCATTGCTGTGAAGCTATTTCGAGCAGCTTGGTCAAATGTATTAACAAGTATTAGTATTATCACGATTTCTATTTGTCTTGTGATGACAATGAGCGTTTATATATATAATGCCAATAGTCAAATGAAAGAAAATATACAAGCACTATTTGGCGAAATGGATATAATGGTCGGTTATAATTCTGATCAAAATATGCTACTAACTTCACAGCAAATTGAAAATTTCGAGGCAATACCTGGTGTTGCAAATGTTTCTAGTGTGTCATTAGCTCATACAAATGTTGAAAATGAAATAAATACATCATTTTATACAGTTGGTGTTGAAAACGATGACTTAGTGAAAAGCCGATATCATTTTAATGTCAATCTTGGTACGAATGATGTTGTAATTACTGAAAATATGGCACGCCTCTTCCAAAAAGAGGTTGGCGATACGCTAAACATTACTTTCAATAAAACGGTTGGAGACTCTATTGAAGCAGATACAAGCAACTTTACAATAAAAGAAATTCTCCCACCACTAAAAGGCACAGATAGTCCTAATTTTATCCTTATACAAAATAATGTGTTGAAAACATGGTTAGAATTTAGTGATAAACAAACTGCAGGAATGTTTGCCCTTCTTAAAACGGAAGATAATATGGCAACCTCCGTTGGTATAGAATTAAAACAGCTTGATGAAACATTACGTGTCGATATCGTGAGTGACATTGATGAAATTAAGAAAAATTTACAAACATTAATGATTTTTATGATTGTATTGTCATTCTTTATCTTACTTATTTCAAGTGTCTTACTACTTTCAACATTCCAGCTATTATTCTACAAAATTAAAGAACAGCTTATAGTATTACGTGCACTTGGTGCCTCCACAAAGCAAGTAGGACGCATTGTACAATTTCAATTATCGATCATCATTGGCTTCGGCGTTTTGCTGGGGACAGCGGTCAGTTTATTGGTGATAAAGAGTTGGCTCCCACAACTCGTTAGCTTGATGAAATTACCAGAAGCAAAAACTGATTTTCCTATTATTTTTGTTTTTGTAATTGCTATTGCAAGCTTTTTATTACTACAACTAATCACACAGTGGCAAGTTCATAAAAGCTCTAGTCTATTACCTTTACAAATTGCAACAGAGAATGAAAATTTAAGTTTACGATGGGCAAAATGGAAAACAATTGTTGTAATTATTGTTGCAATCGCAGTCCTGTACTTATTTTCGAATGCCCATCTAGTTGGAAAAAGCACTGGAGAAGGTGCACTTAAGATAATAATCGGCACATTACTTGTTAGTGGAGTTTTACTCTACATGATGCCATATCTCTTTACTGCACTATTTAAAATTTCATTGAAGCCCATTCGTACTATTTTTGGCAAAGAAGCATACTTAGCGTGTCAGCAGCTTATGCCACAGGTACGGAAAAATATGCCAATTGTACTTAGTATTATCGGATTAATGGTTATTTTAACATTCGGTAGTTCATTATTTAAAACGATTCAACAAAGCTCATATGGATATATAAACTCTCAATATGAAACATCAATTAAAATCGAAAATGAATTAAATGACCCAACCATTACACAAGCATTAATAGAAGAAATCGAAGCATTGTCGAGCGTGTCATATGCCTATGGTCGAAGTAATTATGCTACTATCGACTTATATATTGATGATTATTTTGAGTCCGCTGATATTATTGCAATAGATGTTCAAGATTATGTTCAATTAAATAAGCTAAATGCTATTGAAGCTGATTTAGAAAATGGGCTTATTATTACAAAAAGTTATGCTAAAAAATATAAATTAGCAGTTGGGGATCATTTAAAAACAAGTGCTTATGATCTTGCATTACAGAAAAATGTCTCTATAGGCGAATTACAAATCATTGATATTGTAGACGCTCCAATTAATACTTCCGATTTAATGGTTGATTGGTCATCTTTCCTTTCAAATATTGATACAACCAGCATTGGTAAGACATATATTAAAGACATTATGGTGGAAACAGATGATACAGAACAGGCATTAACTGAGCTTTCATTCTTACAAGAGCGTTGGCCAGCTTTAAAAATTACTGATAAAGAGACATTTATCGAGCAAAACGATGACATGTTCTTCCAGCGTTGGAGCCTTTTTGTTGGGGTCTTTGTTATTTTAATTGTCGCTACTTGTCTAGGGGTTTTGCAAACACTACTTCACTCCATTTACTCAAAACGAGGCGATTTTGCAATCCAACGACTTATTGGACTTTCACCGGGTGGGTTAATCAAGCTCATTTTAACGCAAGTATTGTCCTTTGTACTATATGGACTGGCTGTTGGCACATTTCTTGGACTCTTAGTAACGAAATTGATTAATACAATTGATGACAAGTCTCCTAAGTATTATGACTTCTTTACATTAGGATTGACGAGTATCGTCTTTTTAGGCACGACGCTCATTGTTTTTACGTTGCAAGGTTACTGGATTAGTCGTAAGAAACTAACGAATGAGATGATTGATATTTAATTGAAAACAGTACCTAAAGGCACAACCACCATTAAAAGATAGATTGAAGCAGCTATTAGCGTTTCAAATCGAAATGACTTGGGGACCCCCCCCTCGTTGTTTATAAAGAGCATGTTTTGAATGATCAAAACATGCTCTTTAAATTTGGTTTTATATCACAAAGCCTTATCGTTTCAGTTATCGCCCTATAATTTAGATTTATCGCCCAACTTTTTCATTTTATCGGACACTTTTTTAAATTTATCGATATCTACCACATTTACGCTCCAACAAACAACACAGCCTGTCCAATTGCTATAAAAAAGGCTTCATGCTGAATTGGGCTGCTGCCTTCAATATGAAGTGTAATATCAAAATGTGTTTCATGAAAAATTGCCTGCCAGCGTGCAATCGGTTGATCTTCAAGAGAAAATACAGACCAGTCTTCCATTTCTTTGTTGAGCTTAATCTTTTGGGAGCCATCTGTAATGATTAAATCAGGAATCATGATTTGCCAGCCTTCATAGGCAATCATATATTCTTTGCCTGTAACGAAATCCTTTCCTTGAAAATGCACGCGCCCACGTCGGGATACCTTTTTACATGTAAAAAGAGGCTGACCAGCGACATCATTGACATCAAACCGCACAAAATAGCGATAATCCATTGTACAGTCAAATGCTTTTTTCAATCCATTGGAATAAACACGTTGAACAGTAGACGATACTTCACCCGCTTTATTTAATATTGCTACTGACTCTGTTGATTCAATTTTCGCTGGTTGTTTGTATGTATAAATCTTCAATAATATTCGCTCCTTCATTACTATTGCTCTCTTTAAGCTATCACAAAATAAGCGTCAAATACAAAAGGTTGTATTTGACGCTTGAATGTTTATTTAGTTTGCTTAGGTACATCTACTGTGAATGATTGGAAGTTCACTTCTTTTAGTGCTGACCTATCAAATGGTATTTTTGTTTCCACACCTTGTACACCACCTCCGCCAGACGGAAGTGCTAAATAAGGGGTAATCGTTAATTGTTGAACATCATCTGAAATCGGGTGAAAGGATTTAATGCTGCTATAATTCCATACATCATTATCGTAATGACCCTCTCCCCCACTTGAATGCGATGTAATTTCTTTGCCATTCTGATCGGTAATACGGAACTCTATAAACGATGCACCTACTTGTGGATTATCAATTGTACCCTTTTCAGTAGCTTTATAGTCAAGTGCTATACCTGATGGGCTTAATGAAATTTTAGACACATCGAGTTGAATGCCTTCTGCTTGTTGCTGATAATTAACTGGAACATAAATAGTATTCGTAATCTTTTTAACAGGAACGGTAAATTCCCATTTCTCTCCTTCTTTACCTTCTAACATTAAGCCCATTTTAAAGGAATCCGGCATTTGGTCCTTTACATCAAATCTTGCAATAACTGTTTGAACTGTTGGACCTACAACTTTTTTACCAAAGCTTGCAGAATTCGCTACAGGGTTTGCACCATTAATAGTAAATTCCAGTCCTGCTCCGAAGTATTCAATACTTAATTCCTTTTCAGAATCAATTGTATATCCAACCGTAATATTAGATTCGTCATAAAGGACTTCGTCTATCGTTACAGATATACCATTGATTGTATGCTTTTCTCCAATAAGGCTTGTTAAACCTTGTTCACTAACTTGTTTTAGCCCAAGAAATTCATAGTTACTGAAGACCGATCCAACGATTGGTAGCTGCGATAATGTACTTGCGAAAGTTGGTGATACATATGCGGCAGACCCTACCATAATACTAAATGCGGCTGCGACACTTGCTACATATAATAATGGTTTACTTTTTCTTTTCATTTGTAAAGGTGATTGTCTCCTATTCGCTTGCTCCTCTGCTTGTTGTATACCCTTTGCAATCGCTGTTCGTACCTCTTCTCTAGGGAATTCAGCCGCATCAAATGACTTTTTCATTGAACGTGACACTCCTTTCTAATTCTCGCTTCAATTGTTTTTTTCCACGATGTAGATACGTTTTAATGGTGCTAACAGGCTTTTCCATTACCTCTGAAATATCTTTCATCGGCAAATCGTAATAATAGAATAAAATAATGGCCATTTGCTGAGAATGGTTTAATTGCTTTATGGCTTCTGATAGGTCGATTGGATTCACCACGACATTTTCTTCTTGCTGTAAACGATTTAATAATTCACGTTCTTCATAAGGAATCATTTTTTGTCCCTTTTTTAGTAAACGGTAGCATTCATGGATTAAAATGCGAAAAAGCCATGTGGAGAAAAATTCCGGTTGCTTTAATTGACCAACACTTAAATAGGCTTTACATGCTGCCTCTTGAATTGCATCCAAAGCATCTTCCTTTTGGCCAACATAAGAAAGCGCGGTATAAAATAGCTTTTCTTCCTCTAAAATAAGTAGCTGCTCAAATGCTTCCTTATCCCCTGCAATAGCCTGTTGGACGATAGAAATATCATGTTCCATGCTGCTTCCCTCCTTTCAATACTTAGAGTCATTCACTAACGTAAAAGGTTTCACTTTCATTAATTTCTTTTTTCAATCTGGCAGTTTGGTTCTTCTATCCTTCACTTTGATGCTTTTATCCATCAGTTTGGCTCATCTATCCTTCGCTTTTCTCGACAATCAAAAATAGACTACTTCACCTAAAGTAGTCTACTAAACTTTATTTATCTAATTTAAAGGTTACATCACCTACACCAATTTCAGAGTTGACCTCTAATACAACATTAGCTTTTTCATAGGCTTCATTGACATAGACACCCTTGCCTTTTGAAATTAAGCCTTCTATACTCGAAGAACCTATCCCCTCTTCTGTTGTTAGTTTTACCCCAACCGTTGATGGTAAAATGACAGTAGCTGCACCAACACCTGTTTCAATGTTCGTTTCGAAGCTTTTTTTCCAATCACCACTTAAATCCACAAGTAAATCACCTACACCCGTTTCAATATCTAATTTTTCAAGCTGCAGGCCTCGTAAATCAAGCTCTGCTGTTGAGGCACCTGTTTCAATAGAGAGATCCATTGGAATATCCTCATTTAGTTCGATATCCCATGTATTTTTCATTTTTCCAAGACGGATGTTCGTTGAGCCTTTATGTTCGACCTCTACAGTTCCTGTCTTACCCTTAAGATCATAATGTACCTGTGGCGCCAATTTTTTAATATTATATTGAGCGTTGCCTTCAATCCAATCCTTGGCACCCTTTTTTACAATTAATTCTCCTACACCAAGATTGATATCAACCTCTAACTTTTCTGCTTTATCCTTTTCCACAAGGAACGTTTCATCTCGGGTCTTTTCGGGGAAAACTGAATAGCACCCCGATAAAAGCAATAACGAAGCACCCATCATGACGCCAATTCCAATAATTTTTTTCAATTTCATTTCCTCCCACTATATAATTTACCAATAAATTCATTATATAGGAATACAAAATAATAAAAACGACCCTCCGCTTTAAATTCGTCTAAGACCTGAGACGTAGAAAAGACTCATTCAATACGTGAAAATATCTAAAGATTTGTAAGGAGAAAATTGATTTCCATCATGATCAAAAGCATCGATTATTAGCTGTGAAGGAGTTACGGTCGCCTCTAATTCCACTGGCACTAATTGCGCACCATTCGAATCAATGGCTATCTCCATACGCTTTGATCCAGTGTTTATTACTAATTTTTCGATATGATGATTTGCCAATAAAGGTATAACAATAAAGTGGTTTTCTCGAAAATAAAGGATGTTCATATAATCCAATTCACTTTGTATATTATACTCTAATGCATACCCTTTTCCATCATGCTTAAAAATTGAAATACCCTTTATATTCCCCCTTGAAAAATAGCCTATTCTATAAGGAGGGATCGTTAATGTATCATGCATTGTCATGGTATTAGGTTGGAAAGGACCCCAATGTATTGCCTGTTGAATTTCCGCTTCATTTTGTACATAAACACGATCTCCAATTCGTTCAGACATATTCCCCAAAATGGCAATAATGATAATGATGCATAGTAGTAATCGCCAATACCATTTTTTCTTGATTGCCCATAAAGCATAGATAAATAATACGATGCTCGAAATTAATCCAACTACCATCCAAGGTCGTTGTAATGCCGTATAATCTTTCACCACACCAGACTTTTCTGGATAAATAACCGCTGAGGCGGACTGTATTACATTATCATGCTGTTCAAGCATTGTCTTCAAACCGAACAACAGACATCCAGTAATGAGGATGGTAAGAATAAGAGGCATAAACGACTTTCTAGTATTTTTTTCATTGATTTTTTGAAAGGTTTTCAGCTGTTGCTCCTGAGAAAACGTAGCATCCTTATACAAATTATTCATGGCACTACGAATCTGATCCATATTCGAATCCCTCCTCCATAAGTGTTAGTCCTACCATTTGACGCGCTCGCCTTAATCTTGACTTAACAGTATTTTCGGGTAGCTTTAACAGATGCGCAATTTCCTTTAATGAAAACTCAGCAAAATGAAATAATAGTAGGACATCTTTATATTTGATTGGCAATTCCTCGATGGATGCGACAAGCATTGCCTCCGCTTCATTTTCAAGTACTTCCTTCTCAGGATTATTGGAAAGGCTTATGAATTTGCCCCAAAAATCAATGACTTGAATTTTTTTATAGCGCCAGCTTGAAAGATAACTATGGCAATTATTAATGGCTATACGATATAAATAGGTTTTAACAGAAGCTTCCTCACGAAATTGTTCCATTTTTTCGTAATATTTCACAAATGTATCTTGAACTAAATCCTCCGCCACGGTCCAATTTTTCACATATGTATAACATATGCGCAATAAATAATCGCCATAAGTTGTCATAGCACGAGATAGAAGAGCATCCTTTTCCTCTTTTATCACCTTTACCATCCCCCTCGCTTCACTTTCTTGAGAAGCATTTATAGTTAGACCCTCGACTAACGAAAAAGTTTCATGAAAAATAAAATTTCATGAAACTTGCTTAATCAACTATTTAATTTCCTTCCACTAAGGCTTTTAAATTGGCGAGTGATGCCTCATAGCCACTCATATTTATCGCAACAGTAGTGCCCTTTTGTGCTTCCTCTAGTAAAATGGCAATCAAGGTTTCTTCTACATCTAAGAAAAACGAAAATTCCTGATTCTGTATGACATTTTTGATTGTTAATATCATCGGTAATTTTTCAGTTAGTCCATTATGAGCATTTGGCATTAATGTGAAGATTATTTTTTCACCAGCCACCAATGATGGAATTTTCCATGTAGAGCCTGGAGCATACCATTGTGACAACTGTTGTTCATCCGTTATAGCTTGCCAAATCTTATCAATACCTGCATCAATCCAAATCGAACTATTTTCTTTCATTCATGACGCCTCCATTTACAGAACATTCCTCTTTATACTATTTTATCCTATTAATGGAATAGATAACAGCTTTACGTTATGTTTATATCAATTCCCAATTAATCACAAGCTTTGTTGGTAGACCTATATAAATTCAATGCACCGAGTGCAACGATTCCTGCTATACTGTCCATTGCTAGCTGATGACTTGATAAAATAGTAACCATAAAGCCATATAAGGATGGTGCAATCACAATAAATAGTTGATTGATGGTTAAAGCTGCACTTACAGTTAAGCCGACATAATGTGGATTGGATTTCTCTGTCACACATGTGATGAACAAAGAATACCAACCTAGTGCTATAAACCCGAATAAAAAGCAATAAATAATCATAAAGTTTTTGAAATGTAGAATGAGTGGTAAACAAATAGCAAATATTACCGTACTAAGCATCACTATGATTAATAATGGTTCACGCTTTTGTGCAAATTGGTCACTGATCCACGCAAGACCTACTCTCCCTATCATCCCACCAAGCAAAATAAGGCTTAAATAGAAACCTGCCTCTGTTAATGAATAATCCCCTTCCTCATGTAAGTATCCCATGAAGTGGGCAATAAGAATCATTTGTAAGGTCATCATTACAATTCCTACTATATAAATAGGATATAGGTCTTTATTATTTTTTATGGCCTTGATCTTATCACTAAATGTAAAAGTTGAGCCTGCAACCTCTATATGATTTTTAGGTTCTTGATATATCAGTAAAAAAAGGAGGCCACCAGCTATTGCTACAATACCTTGCATAAGGTGAACCGAGGATAGATAAAAATGATTGTACATATACGTTAGAACAGTCGATGCTAGGGCACCACCAATTGGGATGCCTGTTTGACGAATGCCAATTGCTAGCCCTCTATGCTTGTCTGGAAACCATTTCACAATGGCCGTACTACCCCCAGTTTGTGCACTACCATACCAGATTCCGACAACTATTAATACAAGAAGTAATGTCGTATAATTGTTGACGGAGACAAGTAGTAATGCTGACAGCCCTAATAATATGGAGCCCCAACCAATAATTTGCTTTTCTCCTTTTTTATCCATCAAGTAGCCAAAAATGAGCATCGAGAAAATTGGACCTATATTGACGGCTGAAACAATCAGCCCTGTTTCGAAAGATGATAAATGCCATTCAATTTGATAAAACGTGGCAATTGGCCCCATTCCATATGTGACAAACGTTGCCGCTGTTTGTGAAAGCGTAGCCACTAGTAAGATAACCCATTTAAAATATGTTTGCATAAAACCCTCCAAAAGCATTACACTACTTTATTTGTGCAGTATAATTTTATTTACTTAGAGTTTACGCCCGTTACTCATATGCGTAAAATGGAGGAAAATGATAGGGTCTATCAAAATATTTAATAGGTGTGTGACAATAGATATGAATAGAGAAGAAATTGCCTTAAAAATTGAGCTATTGGAGAGGCAGAATTTAAGTAAATCCGCTGAAATAACGAATTACACACAATCAGCATTAACATCAAAAGTGAAGAAAATGGAGGCAGAAATTGGGCAAGAGGTTTTTAAACGAACAACACAAGGCTTAAAAATTACCGATGTAGGTATGCAATATTTACATTTTTTAAAGTTAGTTGCACAAGAGTATGAGGCCTTTTTACAAGCTGTTGGACCAGCTCAAACAACCATCCACTTCGGCACTTCTCATACGACAATCAAAATTTATGGTGCACCCATTATGAACGCACTCCAGACCAATAATAGCCAAATCGATGTAGATTTCACAGTTGAATCCAGTACATCATTAAATCAAAAAGTACACAATACCGAGATGGATTGTGCACTGACAAGTAATCCGATTACACATTATCCTGACCTAAACTATGACCTGATTGCTACAGAAACATTTGAAGTGATTTCGAATAATAAGCAGCTGATTGATTTTCAGCGGCGTACACCTGTAACATTGCTTGTGCTAAGTAAAGGCTGCATGTACTCACGGGCTATGGTGGAATGGCTAAAAAATGAGAACATTCCTTTTACTATCAAAGAAATTAAATCCGTCAGCAGTATTCTCGATTTTCTACAAATAGACAATACAATTGCTGTTTTAAATACAAAATTAATTCACCTTTATAATTATTCAAACATTCACTTTTACGATTTAAAAGGGCTCAATAAAGTTATAGAAACGGTCTTTATTTATAAAAAGAATAATCAGCAAAACTCACCCATTCTTCAATTAAAAAAGATTATTGAGTCTTTACTTGAAGCCAGTTGAAAATTGCAAGAGCATACCTTAACATGGCTATGCTCTTGCAGTGTTTTACCTCATGGAACTAGTCATCTTTTTAATGCAGCTACGAAAACCATTTGAACCAAATGCCAAAAAGAGCTTGGTTTTGACCAAGCTCTTCTTTAGTCCTGATTATCTTCGTTCCGCCTGTATTCTAAAATATCCCCTGGCTGACATTGTAAAGCTTCACAAATCGCCTCTAAAGTTGAAAATCGAATCGCCTTTGCTTTACCATTTTTCAAGATAGATAGATTCGCCATCGTGATGCCAACCTTTTCTGAAAGTTCTGTTACGCTCATTTTCCGTTTAGCTAGCATTACATCAATATTAATGATCATCGCCATAGTATTCACCTCAAACCGTTAAATCATTTTCTGATTTGATATCGATGGCATTTTTTAAGAGCTTTTGAAGCACAGCAGCAAAGACTGCCACGATAAAGGAAGCAAGAATAATGACCATACCGATGATAATAAGTCCAGGAGCATCATCTACTTCCGCAACATAGTATATCATTGGCATGGCTACCACGTATAGACTACTAATAATGATTGCACAGTATTTGATCGTAATTAAAGCTTTGACGGATCGTTCTGAAAAAGCAATATTTTGATCAATATAGCTTAAAAGTTTTATAGTCGTATACAGGGCGATAAAATAAGCGATTGCCGTTGCATAGACAACAATGACAGCGAATAAAGTTGTTTTTGGAAAATGCTGTGCTGCTTTTATTGCCACTCGAGGCACCACTAAAATACATAAGGAAAGAACGGGCAATCCCATTAAAAAAACAGCGATCTTTAAAAAGAATGTTTCACGTTTCAACAAATACACCTCATCACGGATTTATTGTAAGTTTGATTGTAGCACCACTTTTATCGATTTACAATAAATCATTATCGATTTAGAGCTTATTTTTATTGTTTTTTTCTAAACATTTTATTACTCCATCTTTGAGGTAAAGCAAAATGATGTACCTGCTTTGCTTGATTCCAGTGTGTAGTGTAGCTGAAGAACCATAGCGATATCCTCGATAATCTGTAACCCTAATCCGCAATGTTTGTGGTTTTTTTCAAAGCCAATCCCATTATCTATCATCTTAATCATTCCATTATCAATTATAACCATAAGCTTTGTGGCTTTGGAATGTTTTAAGGTATTTTGAAACACATTATCAAATAAACGCTGTAACCATAATTCATTACTCATCCACAATAATTCTGATACATTTAGTTGAAAGCTTAATTCGATTGAATGAATGGTAAATAAATAGCGCCATTTGTCTATCATTGTCTCCAATAATTTCGGCAGACTCACTTCCTCTTTTATAATATAAGAGCTTTCCACTGTATCAATGGATTGAAACGATAATTCATTTGTTAAGTTGGCAATATAGTGAATCTGCTCATTTAATGACTCTACCAAATCTGGCTGGTCCTTTAGGGAATCTTCTACATAAAATAATTGTAATCGAATCGCTGTGAGTGGTGTATTGATATCGTGTCTTAGCTTTTGAAGAAGCTCCTTTTGCAATCGTTGTTGTTGCTCCAATTCTAGTTCCCGATAGGTAGTTCGTTCAATTAAAATATTGACCGATTGGATAAGCTGTCCAATTTCATCCTCACTGCTAACTTCTAATGTATGGGGTGTTCTTTCATCACTTGCTAAGTCACGAATTACTTGATGGAGCATGTTAATTTTCGTAAGCAATGAATTAATTGATTTTGAAAATAAAAAGGCTAGCACACATAGTGATAAAAAGAACACAACAAGCATTATTGGGTAGGCAAAGGATTCATGAAATGGAGTGTCCTGATTTTTCGATTTAAAGGCAAACTCATAGAGTATGGACATCAATACACTTATTCCTAATAATACAATTGGAACACTGATAATAGCAGAAAATAATAGAAAGCGATATTTTGTTTTTAATGTCATTGTCGTATATAGGTATTTAAACGATACCCTTCCCCGTAAATATTTTGAAGAATAGTACCTGTAGGATCATCCATTTTTGTTCTAATTTTTTTAATATGGACATTGATGATATTATGATTTCGATCCTCCAGCGGCCATAGGTAGTCAAAAAAATGATCCTTCGATAACACTCTATCTCGGTTGTCAAACAAATANNCTCTATAGCAGTCAAAACAATTTCTTCATGAATATTATGCTTAAATACCTTTCGCTGCTCTGTACTAATCAAGAGGTGCTGAATTTGTATCAAAGAACCATAATGCTGCTTGAGCATTTTTTGCATTCGTAAAAGAAGCTCTCTCGGTTCAAAGGGCTTTGTCATATAATCTTCTCCAACTGTTAACCCCTCTAGCTTACTCTCAATGTCATTTCGAGCTGACAGAAAGATAATAGGAATAGGTAAGCCTAAGCCTTTAATAAACGTTGTCAGCTGATAGCCATCCTCTCCTGGTAGCATAATATCCATGATTACTAAATCAATTTGATGGATAATATGTACAATATCCTTACCGCTTGTTTTCCATACTACCTCATAGCCTTCACGTTGGATTATTTTTTGCAGTAAATGACCAATCGTTTGATCATCCTCTACTATTAAAATGGTAAAACCCTTCATTTTATCGACCTTTCTTTGCTGTCTACTTTCTCTTCCATAAATGCCATAGCAAGTTGATAGATCTCATCTGGTTTATATAAATAAATGCTATGGGTACCTTTTACTTCTTTCACATCTGCCAAGTTTATTTGCTCAGCAAAATTTCTGTAATCCTTGCGCTTTTGTTTTGTATATTTATTTTCCTCTGCAATGGCATCAATAAATAATATCGGTGTATTCTGAGGTTTTGGCAACTTTTCTGATTGTAAACTATTTTCGTAGACTTGTAATAGCTCATTCTTCATATTATTATTAAAAAATTGTTTATAGGACAACGCTTGATAAATAGCTTTTTCTTCCTTTGTTAAAAAGGATTGCCTCATTACTTGTGGGTTATAAACTTTCGAGGGTGTTAGACGATGCAAGCCTATTTTCGTTAATAGATTGACCCCCTTTATCATCCATGTATCCATTTGGTCCATTTTATGTTTCACATATTGACCCGGCAAACCAATATCAAGTCCAATGATGCCCTTAATTTCTTCAGGGTGTTTTTGTGCCCAATAGATAGCTTCAACACCCGAGATTGAATGTGGAACTAAAACATAAGGGGGCTTATTGCCACTTTGTAGAAGAGCTGCTCTCGTTTGCTCTAATATAGTATCAATATCTCGGTTATCATCTGTAATATCACTAAATCCATAGCCTGCTCTTTCGATAACAGCAATTTTATGCTCCTGTGAGAATTTGCTATAAAGCCCTTTCATCTCATACATAGGAGCAGCAATGCCAGAGCCTGCCATAAAGACATAGGTATCATCACCATGCCCCTCCGTATAGACATTGATTTTTTGGTGTTCTTCCCCAACCAATGTACCCTTGTTCTTTAAAATAACCGCTTCTCTATGTAGCTGAATTTGATGATACACACAAATAGCGACTATACCAAGCAAAAAAAATGCCCCTACATACACTAGAATTTTCTTAATTTTTTTCATACAATTCTCCTTTCAATTGTTATTTGAAAGGATACACGATAAAAATAAATTTCTGATTAATTTTTATAGAAAAAGCTGCCTAAAATTTTTTAGACAGCTCCTACTTATGATTCTGGATAGATCGATTGAATGATTTACACTTCTTGCTCAAGTGAAAGCTTTTGTTGGAGGTTATGATAGATACCTTGACGTTGCATTAACTGCTGATGATTGCCCTGCTCGACAATTTCCCCCTGTTGAATAACGAGAATTTGATCGGCACTCTCAATCGTTTTTAAACGGTGTGCAATGACAAAGCTAGTGCGCCCCTGCATCAAATGCTGTAAGCCCTTTTGAATATCGACCTCTGTCTGCGTATCGACACTTGATGTCGCTTCATCCAAAATTAAAATATCTGCATTTTCCAAAATTGCCCGGGCAATAGCAAGTAATTGTCGTTGTCCCTGACTTAAATTTCCGCCTCCTGCATGTACTGGCGTATCATACTGGGCTGGTAAGTATTTAATAAAATTATGAGCATTGGCTATTTTCGCTGCTTCCTCTACCTCTGCGTCTGTCGCATCTAGCTTACCAAAACGAATATTTTCCCGAATAGTCCCAGAAAATAAATACGTATCCTGCAATACGACTCCTACTCTTTGACGGATTGTAGCCATTTTGTAGTTCTCAATGTTTTGGCCATCAATCAAAATTTCACCTGTATCCACATCATAAAAACGTGTAAGCAAATTGATAATAGTCGTTTTTCCTGATCCCGTTGGTCCAACAAGCGCTATAGTGTCACCAGCTTTAGCATGAAAGCTTATATTTTTTAGGACTGGCTTCTCGGGTAAATAACTAAAGGACACATGTTGAAATCTCACATCTCCTTTTAAAGATTGGATATCAATAGCCTGTGGTTTATCCGCCACCTCTGATGATTCATCTAAAATTTCAAAAACACGCTCTGCTCCTGCAATTGCTGACTGGAAGGTATTTAATAGATTGGATAGCTGATTTAGCGGACGGAAAAATTGACGTGTATACGTAACAAATGCCGCAATGACACCGATAGAAACAAACCCTTGCACTGATAAAAATGCCCCTGTTCCAATAACAACGGCTAGACCTAGGTTATTCATAAAGTTATTAATTGGACCAAGAAGGCCTGATGTAATTTCTGCTCGCTGTGCCGAGTTGCGTAAATTTTCATTTTGTTGATAGAATGTGGCAATTGTTTGCTGTTCCTTTCCAAAGAGTGTGACAACTTCCGCTCCTGTAATCATTTCCTCAATATAGCCATTAAGTTTGCCTAAATCACGTTGTCGTGCTGCATAGTTTTTACTGCTACGTTTCACAATTTGCTTTGTCGTGAAAACAATAAGTGGAATAATAATTAATGTGACAATGGCTAACTGCCAGCTAAGAGAAAACATCGCAATACTAACACCAATCACTGTTAAAATGGATGAAACAATTTGGGTCACACTTTGCGCAAGGGCTGTATTTAAATTATCAATATCATTTGTGACACGGCTCATTAAATCACCAAGTGCACGCTGATCAAAAAATTTTAGGGTGAGCGTTTGAAGTTTTTTAAATAATTCCAGTCGCAGTGTGCGAATGGTTTTCATCGCTACATGAATCATGACGTATGTTTGCAGCCAGGTAAAAATAGAGGCGATTGTAAAAATGACGGCTAAGACAATCCCGAGACGAATCGTTCCAGCAATGTCCTTTTTCATAATATAGTCATCAACGATATGTCCAATCATATAGGGGCCTGCTAAGCTTAAAAATGTTGAGGCGATGACAAAAAATATAGAGAAATAAAGCCCTATTTTTTGTAGCTTCACATACTGCCATACACGGTATATTGTGACCTTTTGATTTTTAGCCTTTTCAGTTGGACCACTCATACGAGGTCCACGTCCAAAATTCATTTGCTTTGATTGACTTTGATTCATGATTGTTCACCAGCCTTTTGCTGTGAAGCATAGATTGCTTGATAGGATTTATTATTCTGTAATAATTCTTGATGAGTGCCCTGACCAACAATTTCGCCATCCTCTAATACAAGAATGACATCTGCCTGCTGAATCGAAGCGATTTTTGAGGCGACGATAAATGTTGTGGTATTTTGATATTGTTCATGAATGGCTTGTTGCACATGTTTTTCAGAGGCACTATCCAATGCTGATGTTGTATCATCCAGCACTAATATAGCTGGTTGCCTGATTAGTGCACGGCTTAAGGCCAGTCGTTGCTTTTGTCCACCAGAAAGATTCGTTGCTCCCTGTGATAATTCATGTGCGATGCCTTTATCAAGTCGTTCTACAAATTCAGTAGCACATGCAGCATCCAATGCTTTTTGTAGTTCTTCAGTTGTTGCATTTTCCTTACCTACACGAATATTTTTCTCAATCTCACCTGAGAATAGTAGTGCTTTCTGGGAGGTAAAGCCAATATGCTCACGTAAAGTTGACAATGCATACGACTTTATTGGCTTTCCATCCAAGTGTATTTCACCACTAGTAGGGTCGAATAAGCGAGGTAAAAGTTTTACCAGCGTGGATTTTCCACTCCCCGTTTTGCCAATGAGACCAATTGTTTGTCCTGTCTTCACGGAAAAGGTAATATTTTTGAGGACATCCTCTGCCGTTTCATAATAACGATAGCTGACATTTTGAAAATCAATTGCACCATGGATTGGAGTAGCAAGTGCACTTTCTGCTTCTTTCACTGTCACCTCTTTATTTAAAACATCTATGATGCGTTCACCAGAAGGGATTGCACGGGCAATTTGCATTAGCACCATGCTTGAAGACATCAAGCCATTCAAGATGATTGTTAAATAATTGATAAAAGCGAGTATGACGCCTACCTGTAATGTTCCTGCCTCCACTTTAATTGCCCCAAGCCAAAGTGCTGCAACAATGCCCAAGTTGATCACAAACATAGTAAAGGGTACAAGCACACCAACAATTTGCTCGGCTGTAATAAAACGCATTGTCAGTACATCATTATGTTTACTAAATTGTTCAATTTGCTGTGTTTCACGACGAAAGGCTTTGATCACACGAATTCCTGCTAAATTTTCCTGTAGCTTTGTATTCACTCCATCAATGGCCTCTTGTACTCTGCGATATAGCACACCTGAATACTTTGTAAAAAAGTACATAGCTATGATTAACATTGGTACAATAATCAGTAGTATGGAAAATAGTTCTCGAGCAGTGACAAAGACAATTATAACTGCACCAATAAAGAGCAGTGGCCCACGTACAAAAATACGCAACGTCATCATAAACGCGCGTTGAATACTCTCCACATCACTTGTTAATATCGTAATAAGCTTTCCTGTTGTGAAATTATCACGTTCCTTTGCTGAATACGTCATCATTTTCTCATACAATGATTGGCGAACATCAGAAGCAAAATGAATCGCTGCCTTGGAACTATAATATGAACAACCAATTCCACCAAAAAGTCCAAGCACCGCACTTACTAACATCCATATGAACATTTTCAGCACATATGGATTATCCCCATTAGCAATGCCTGTATCAATCATATGCTGCATAATTGTGGGCTGAAGTAAATCCATCGTTACCTCTAGCACCATCAGCAGCGGTGCAATCAATGTAAAAAATTTATAGGGTCCTAAATAGCGCCCTAATTGTTTAATTGCCTGCATTCCTTCGACTCCGTTCCTGTTAAATCATTCGTTTCTCATTATAACTGAAAATCATTCCCAATTGCGAAGAAGTTTTTCGAGTCTCGTAATATTTTGCTAGATTATGTCTTTGTAGACTCTTAAATACTATGGAATCATTTGCCTTCTCTACCATTTGACAGCCACTACTATGCTCTGTCAATAACCACCACACTACATTCAATTTGCAGACTATCGAAAACCTCTCAATAGCATACAATTGTATACAAAAGTATACAAATCGTCAATATCAACCTGATTGCCAGCTAAAAAAACCACGAAAGCTTTTGCTCACGTGGGTTCTCCTTTTACATTTATCAAAGCTGTTATCTTCTACTTGTGAAACATTGGCAGAAGTGCTGTTCATAGAAATCCATTTTGCATAAGTCCATAACTTCATAGGCTTTAAATCCTTATACGAACAATCAATGCCAAACTAATTACCGTTATCCATTTTTGTATCTAGAGTTTCAATAAGGATTTTGCCCCTTGTAATTTTTAATTACTTTTTCTGGGAGCAAGACCTGTTATAATGTAGTCTTACAAAGCTTTTTAAAATTTTTAGAAAAAATTTTTTGTGCTAGTTGCTCTTTTGCTGGATGAATCCCAAGTAATATCACAGTACAAGGCCCAGCACTTTTCTCAGTATTCAAGACACTTTCAACCTGTACTTCGCCAAAAAGTCGGGTAAACTCTGCTTGTAGCCCCTTTGAACCGACAGGCCAAACTTGCTGAACAATTTCCTCTTTCCATGCATGATAAATAGCTTGAAGCTGTGCAACATCCTCGGGCTGCGCAAGGACTTCATTGCCTACAAGTGGCAGTCCATACGTATACCAACGAAGGTGCTCAAGCTCATAGGATGTACGTTTTTGCGGCTCACCAAGCATTGTAATGGCTAAAGCAGATTGTAAAGTTGGCATATTGGATTCTGTACTACCATCTATCTGTGGGCATATTAGACCAGCCTCCTCAAAAACCTGCTGTATACCTGCTACATAATGATACCAAGCAGCATCCCCTGAAAAATTTGCTAGTATAATATGAGTAGGTAAGGCATTTACTGCAAGCTGCTCTAAAAATGTCACACGCGCTGTAAAGTAAGCCGTGAGCTTATCTGAAGCTGACACAATATCTTGTGGCTTTTCACCAATTGCTGCAGCATTATCTGTAGTCGCAATAAGCCCGCCTATTTTCACTGCATTTCTCAATGTACTCGCCCACCCTTACGAACAAACACCTTAGAAAGTATCGGCATGACAACGGCTACAATAACCAAATTAATAAGCGTTGCTAACGGAAGACTAGTCAGCGATGCCCAGTAGAATGCTGGACTTATGATAAAATAAAATGGTAATGGTGCTACCACACCATTTAAAAAAAGTGCCACAGGCCATTTCCAGAAATGCAGGCCTTTTTTATGCATTATTCCAAATATCCAAACGACGATAACCATTTCTACTGCGATGATAATATGTAATGGTCCAAATGGGAATCCAGTCGTTAAAGCTGTAATAAAATGCCCAATGCCTCCTGCGACTCCCGCTAATACTGGCGATAAAAATACAACACTTAAAAATGCAGGGGCGGAGTCCAATGCAGCAGTCGATATAATTGCTGGAATTTTAATCACCGCTCCAACAGCACAGATAGCGGCTACCATAGCAGTGAGCGTCAATTTCGTAAATCTTTGTCGATTCATTCCATTCCCTCTTTTCTGTCTTATTTAATTTGCTCTGCGATACCATACCATATGCGTATGACACGTTCTGCTTCAGCAAATAAAGCTTGATACAATCGCCCACAAGTATCACGTAGTAATCGTGCTTGCTTTTCCATTGGCACAACCCCGCGCCCCATATCAGTAACTATGATATACAATGTCCTATTTTCCTCTAGAGCCTGTAGTCTTGTTAACATGGCGTTGACAAGAGCCTCATCCTCCTCAAGATTTTGTGTGACAAGCCACTTTTCAAGGCCTTTGATAACTAATACATCACATTCAGGAATAGATTCAGGTAAATAACCATCGACTAATACAGCCTCTTGATCTACAAGCAATGTCATAACATAGTCGGTTTTTCCATTATAGGCTCCTCCAATAAAGACATGCATCTATTTCCCTCCTCCCAAGCTTTCCTTGAAAATGTTAAAGTAAACATTTTATCATGTGGCACATTATACGTCCAAAAGGGCTGCTCCACTGGGCCAAATTCTACAAGTAATGCTCGAATAACGCCACCATGTGCAACCACATAATAGTTATCTTCATCCCTTGGTAGCGCAGAAAAACCATCTTTCACACGCTGACAAAATGCAGCAAAGCCTTCCCCATTTGGTGGTGGAGACAAAACAGGGTTGTCTAACCATGCACAATACCTGTGATCAGATTTTAACTCCTCGTATGTTTTTCCTTCGAACTCCCCAAAGTTAGACTCTCGAAGTCGCCAATCAGTTATGTAAGTAGCATTTGGAAAATAATGAGCAGCAGTTTCCCTACAACGTCGCAAATCACTGCCATATACTTTCATAACATTTTTATCTACAATCGATAGTTTAGATATATCAGCTAATGATGCGTCCGTCCAGCCAAGATAACGCTTTTCCAAATTCTCTTTTGTTGGTGCATGCCTCATTAAGCGCACAATAACAATGTTATCCACAATACTACCTCCATTCCCTCAATGGAAGCGCCTAGTAAATCACCAGAAACGCCACCAAAGTTGCGCATTGTAAATTGTCGGAAAACCACAAGGGCAATAGCTAAAACCACTAGAAGCACAATTGGGACAAATGTAAAGCCTGCAATAAGGAAGACGATTGTATATGCGACAATTAATGTAATAAGCATGAAACTAATTAGTACATATTGCTTAATATGAGATTTAAAAAAGTAGGCAAGCCCTTTTTCTTTTGAACATTTTAGTGACATAAAATAAAAGCTCATGCCTACTCTCGTTAATAAAGGGATAAAAATAAGCATCCAAAGTGCGAACTTATGCTGTACGAGTAATTCATGCAGTATGACAAATTTTCCAAGCACTAAAAATAACACAGAGAGCACACCAAATGCGCCGACACGCGGATCATCCAAAATTTCTAATCGCTTCTCACGATCCCGATACGAAAAATAAGCATCTCCCATATCAATAAATCCGTCTAAATGTAAACCTCCAGTGAATAAAGCAAATAGCCCAATAATTACAAAGGACAGTAATATTTCACTGCTTGCCGTCCATTCCGTTAAGCTATAGATCACTGCCGCCGTTGCCGTACCCATTAATGCACCTACCCATGGCAAAAAGGCGAACATCCCTGTAACAGTTCCTTTTGTTAATGATAGTTCTTTATGTACCGGCAAAACTGTAAAAAATTGTAATGCAAGTAATAGGCTCTGCCAGAAATTTTTCATCGTCTTGCCTTCCTTCATTTTAGATTCAAGGACATCATTTCCATTTTTTTACGATACTATAATTTACTTCATAGGCTTCCGCTGCCATCGAAACAAACCACTGATGGAAATTCCCTAGCATTTGTCGGTATAATTCTACCTCTTCATTAAGATACGGAGGCTCATCAAATAATTCATTGGATACAACTATTAGCGTGATCTTTTTGCTAAGTAATGATTGTACAGCTATTTTTAAATCGCTTAGCTTCCTCTCTAAGCAGCCTGGTTGCGCTACACATGGCATTCCTTTATCAAAGCCCTCATAAAAAGCATTTGTTAGCCATGTTGTGACGCAATCCCATAAAACGACATCACCATCTCTTAGACTTTGGAGCGAATCTGCCATCTTATACGGGGCTTCAATCGTCAGCCATTGGATTCCTTGAGTTTGCCTATCAGCCTGATGACGCTGTATTCGTTTCTCCATTTCATAATCCAGCGCAATCCCTGACGCAATATAAACAAGACGCTGTTCTTGCATCGATTCCGTATAATAATGCGCAATCGCCATTTTTTCTGCAAAATGGGATTTACCACTGCGTACTCCACCAGTTATAAAAATCAATGGCAATGTAAACACCTCCTATTGCAGATGATAAACCGTTCCTATCTCTTTCACATGCCATTGCTGTTCAAGATGTTCAACTTTCGTAACGCTTGTCCCGTTGATAAATGGCTCTGCCCATAGCTGATCTATACTACGATCTAAAATAGCATTAATCATGCATTTAATTGTGACAGCATGAGAAACAATTAAAATATTGTCTTGCGGGTATTTTTCTGCAATTTTCTTCAGCGTAAACATTGCCCGTTCTGTCACTGCACCAAAGCTTTCGGTATGAGTAGCAACAAATTGAGCGGGATAATTCATGTATAATTCATACTCTGAGCAGTGTGTTTTTTGAATTTCCTCCATCGTTTTCCCTTGCCAGTCTCCTAAATAAATTTCTCGTAAATCATTTTCATAAAAAATTGGGAGCTGGCGATCACCAACAAGAATATGCAGCGTCTCCATTGCCCGACCACTTGAACTACTAAATGCTGCAGCAAAGGATATATTCTTTAAATATTCTTGTAGCTTTTTTGCATGTAAAACACCTACTTCGGTTAATGGTGAATCTAACCACCCCTGTAAACGATGCTCCTTATTCCACATCGTTTCACCATGTCTTACTAGTAAAAATGTTGTCACTCTTCTCACTCCTAATTTGCTTTAAACCAAGTCTGCAAACAGTTATGTAAATAAGTCATAGCCGTAATATCTTTTATACCAATACGGAACCATTCGCCATTTAATCCTAAAAAGTTATGAGTATGGCGCAGCACGACACCCTTCGATAAACAATACGTAAAAAAGGCTTCTGCTGACTGATTTTTGGGTAATGCAAAGCATATATAATTGGTTACACTATTCGTCACCTGACAACCGTTTTCTTGTAAATAACTTTGTAATGTGTCTCGCTGGTTTCTCGCATAGGTAATAGCTCGCTGACAATAATATTGTTCATCTAAGCACCCTGCGCCTATAACAAGTGCAAAGGCATTTAAATTCCAATGAGCAAGCATGCCCTTTAGCTCTCTTACAACTGCTGGGTCTGCAACTAAATAGCCCAATCTCAACCCTGGAATAGCATACATTTTTGTCATCGAACGTACAACAAGCACATGAGGGTTTTTCACTACATGTCCGATTAAAGAGCACCCTTCATCCACCCAGTCAATAAAGGCTTCATCAATAACAAGCTCACAATTTACGCTTGCTCCATGAATCATTAACTGTTCCAGCTCTACTTTTTGAGGTAGCACACCTGTCGGATTATTGGGCGTACAAATATAAAGAGCATCTGCATTTACCATTTCTCGCTTTAGTTGTTCCATCGGTAATGCATATTGAACAATATCCTCTACGATAATCGGTACAATATTTGCGCCAACTGCTTGCAATGTTCGTTCATATTCAGAGAAAGTTGGATGAACGATAATAACACGCTTACAAGCATAGCGTCTAGCCAATACAGCAAAAAGTTCAGATGCCCCATTTCCAAGTAAAATAGAATCTTTTATCACATGATGAAAAGCTGCAACCTTTGTAAGGAATGGCTCACCATCTGGATCAGGATATCGTTGAATAAGCGGATAAAATGTTCGCCAGCGTGCCTCCACAAACGGAGGCGGCCCTGCTGAATTAACATTTTCGCTAAAATCATAGACATCTTCTGGCATAACAAGCCCTAACTGCCGATAGACATTTTGTGGATTCGCTCCATGATTAGGTAATTGCAAATATTAACACCTCCACTGCTAACATAACAAGTGTAAAGAGCAATGTCGCTATTCTCATATGTATAACGGATGTAGCGATATGCTCCTTTGTTAAGGGTACTAATTTTTCCCCCATAATTGCTCGGTGTGAGACAACCCCATGGTAGGAGTTTCTACCACCTAGTTCTACCCCTAGCTGCACAGCTGTTGCTGCCTCTAAATAGCCACTGTTAGGACTAGGGTGCTTCTTGGCATCCTGTGCCCAGCGTTTTAAACGTTTTCTAAGGGATACATCTGTTTCATTTTTTGTACCCAATACAATGAGTAGACCTGTGATACGACTCGGAATAAAATTAAGAACATCATCAAGCTTCGCTGAGAACATGCCAAAGTCTTTATATTGATCATTTTTGTAGCCAACCATCGAATCTAAGGTGTTTACAGCCTTATAGCCCCATAAACCAATGGCACCAAATAAAAAAGCATAGAATAACGGGGCTGTTACACCATCACTTGTATTTTCTGATACTGTTTCCACGACACCACGCACAATCTCATCCTCACCTAGATTATCAGTGTCTCGTCCAACAATCCAAGATAGCTTTACACGTGCTTCGGCAAAATCCCCCTTAACAAGCGGTTCATATACTGCCATTGCAGCCTCCTTTAAGCTTCGCTGAGCCAGTCCAATACCAATAAGAAGCCCTTCCACCACAATGCCCAATAGCAAGCTAATTTGGTAGCTTATTAGCAGAATAGCCGTAACTACAAACATGGTCGTGCCCACAACAGCGAGTGCCATGACCATGCCGCGGAATTTTCTCATTTTCCCTTTATTCCATAATTCCGTTTGAGCTTGAATAAGCTTTCCAATCCAACGAACTGGATGAGGCAGTTTAGGAGGATCACCTACTAGTAAATCAAAAACAAGCCCGATGATACAGGCAATAACCAATGCCAACATCACAAATTCTCCTCTTTATCTTTTTTATATTTTTGAATCGCCTCTCGCATTGTCACATATACACCATGACCTATCACTTTTCCTAGCATTGTAATCGGGCCCGCATATTGATGGTACTCCCCTTCTTCTGTCGAGGCAATAAGCAAACTATCTGTTGATGTTCCAGTAGCCTGCGTACCAGTTGTAGGGTCGATAATACCCTCATCAATAATAGCCTTAACCTTTGCCTCCGTTGTAGAGATCATCGCCTGAAATAAAGCTTCATCTGATAGCTTTCCATTAATCATGACCCAAGTATTAATGGTGCCCGCATAATATTGCTCCTGCCGATGATAGGCACGCGTAATATCTACGGCATTGCCGAGTCCAGCCGTTATCATAACAACTAGGTGGATGCCTTCAACGGTAAATTCCCGAATTGTTGCAAATTTAGCATAGACAGCCGTCATCATTGCCACTGTGCTATCAATTGGAAAACCCTCTTTATGTATAAATTGTTGTAATTCCAGATGTGGCTTCCGTTCGTCATACGTCTTCGGCACTGACCGATTCATGAAGTGTGTATAATAGCCAAAGCCTGGATTGTGCATAGCTGAGGATACAACCTTCATCGGCGAAGCTGTTTGCAGAGCAACATAATGTTCGAAAATATGAATATCTTCCTTACGAAGTACGGGCATTTCATAAAGCCTCCTACTAAAATTAGAACCATTCTTTATGACGATTACAGCCATAAAAAAACAAATTCTTACAAAGAAGAATTTGTACTGTCCAATTTTTAAATTAATAATAAACTTCAAATTTGAAACTTCTGAATTTTTGTACAGCATTACAACTTCATACTACTCAAATTATTTATTTTCTTTGAAATTGTATCATAAATTTATGTTTTATAACAATTTAATTTCTTGATACACTTATTGTCTTTGTTTTAAATTTTTAAAACGAATTACAGACCCGGCAATGATAAATACCCAGCCAATTCCGATATAGACAAATTTCATAGTTTTTGTCGAGGATGGTAAAACATCCATGATTGTTAGACAAACAAATAGTATCCCAACCACTGATAACAGCATACCAATTGATAAATTTTTCAATAGAAAGCCCTCCTATCTATGTACGTCCTCGATTTTACCGTATTCTAGCTAAAAAGAAAACACTAATCCAGGTAAGGATTAGTGTTTATTTCCTTATGCTTGCACATGTGCAAAAAATTCTCCATAAAGTGCTTGTAAAATTTTGTTTTCAAATTCTTGGAGCACACCAAATACTAGACTTACTTCTGATGAACCCTGATTAATCATCTCAATGTTGGCACCTGTTTTGGAAATTGCAGTAGCAGCACGTGCCGCTAGACCTGTATTGTTCCGCATACCTTCGCCAACGATCACAATCATTGAAAAACCATGACGCATTTGCACATCATCTGCCTGCAATTCATTTTTCACGCGTGTCAAAATGCGTGCTTCATTTTCTGGTGTCAATTGATTTGAACGCATAATAACAGAAATATCGTCTAAACCAGACGGTGTGTGTTCATATGAAATATTTTCATCCTCTAAAATTTGTAATAGCTTACGGCCAAAGCCTACTTCACGATTCATTAAATATTTAGAGACATATAAAGTTGAAAAGCCACTGTCTGCCGAAATACCTGTAACCGGACGACCTGTTGCAGGACGGCTTGGTACGATACGAGTACCTGGGGCTAAAGGATTATTTGTATTTTTTATGTTAACTGGCACCCCAATCTTATAGACAGGCATCAGCGCTTCATCATGGAACACGGAAAAGCCTGCATAGGATAATTCGCGCATTTCGCGATACGTAATTTCTTTAATTTCCACTGGATCATTCACGACTTTCGGATTCGCAGAGAACACACAATCCACATCCGTAAAGTTTTCATAAAGCTCTGCCTCCACAGCTGCTGCGAGAATAGAGCCTGTAATATCGGAGCCACCACGGTCAAATGTACGCAATACGCCCGCTTTAGTGTAACCGAAGAAACCTGGGAACACAATAATTTCTTTTGTGTTTTTGAGTGGTGCTAAATTGACATAAGCCTCAGGTAATGCAAAAGTGCGTTCTGGTAAATCATTGACCACCAATCCCTCTTTTGGACTTACATATCGTGCTGGCATACCAATCGAATTGAAATATGCTGCGATAAGCTTCGCATTATTGTCTTCACCTGCAGCTTTAATGCTATCAATAAATAATTCCTCATTGGATTTATCGCCCTGTACACGCTCACGTAGATCCTCCGCAATCACGTCACAAATGGCATAATCTAATGCCAAACCATCTGCAATTGCCTTAAAACGGTTGACAACAGTTTGGATTTTCTCTTCAGTATCTTCATTTTTTACGGCTGCCATTGCTAAATGGATTAATAAATCAGTTACTTTTATATCATCCCCAGAGCGTTTCCCTGGCGCTGAAACGGCAACGATTTTACGTGCCGGATTAGATTTTACAATGTTTGCTACTTTTTGAATTTGTTCTGCACTTGCTACAGATGTTCCACCAAATTTACATACGATCATATCTATCAAATCCTAACTTTTTGAAATAATTGTATTCCTCCAAAAAACAATTGAATGTACACAGTGTACAAATTATCGTTCCCCACGTCAATACAATTTAAAAAATTCACGCAATTTACCGATAGAAAATGGACAATTTTCGCACTGTTTGATTTATTATACGGATTTCATACGAAATAGTTAAGGTTTTTACAAATATTTTTTGTGAAATTCATATAATCGTACAATTCTTCGTCTGAATAAGCTTAAATCATCGAATTTCCGGAAATTATCGTCATTAGGACATGTGTTGGCTTTAGAAAAGTAGTTGCAAGATTCTCCCCCTGATTTTGTTCCCATTTTGACAGAGTGTTATGGGTTTCTTCTATATAAATAAAAGAAAACGCTTACCTCATTATGATATGCAGAGAAAATAGTGATGTTTGTGCTATTTTAAACAACATTCGCAATTGGAGCCGAGCGATTCTTTGACCTACCCG
>NZ_DKJS01000067.1:0-5788 GCF_002455205.1 Lysinibacillus sp. UBA6686
TTTTTGTATTTCGGGCTTACAGTTTGTTGGACTTATTGGACCTAACGGATGTGGGAAATCAACGTTATTGAAAAGTATTTATAAAGTCATTAAACCGCAAAAGGGTTTTGTATTTTTAGGACATAAGGATGTTCTTAACTCATCCACGCGTATGATTTCAAAGGAGATGGGGGTAGTAGGGCAATTTAATGAATTAAGTTTTGATTTCACCGTTCATGAGATGGTAATGATGGGAAGAACGCCACATAAACATCTGATGGAATCCGATAACAGAAAGGATTATCAGATTGTCGCGGATGCGCTAAATAAAGTTAACTTGTCTGAGTATGCAGACAGAAGCTATTTGACATTATCAGGTGGAGAGAAACAACGTGTGATACTTGCAAGAGCGATAGCACAGCAGCCTCAATTTTTAATTCTTGATGAGCCAACAAATCATCTAGATATTAAATATCAACTTCAGATTTTAAAGGTTGTCAAATCGCTAAACATAGGTGTTCTTGCAGCTTTGCATGATCTTACAATGGCAACCACGTATTGCGATATTCTTTATGTAATTAAACAAGGTCAAATTATGGCATCAGGAAAGCCTGAGGAGATATTGACCAAGGAGCTTATTGAAATGGTCTATGAAATAGATTGTGAGGTTTATTCAAATCCAATTACGGGGGGTATGGCAATTACTTATATAACATAAAGTACAAAAAGAGTGTTCCTTGAATTTGATAATTTACACTGTATATAACACTGGCTTGACATGTAATTGTCAAGCCGTTCTACCGTTCATATTTAATTTTATGGTGTGAAGCGGTTTTTTAGCTTGTTATTTTCTAGATCTAATTGATTAATCCGTTTAATAAGATCACTTGGATTACAACCATAATGCTTACGAAAAGCAGTTGTGAAATTGCTGGCATTGCTATAGCCAACAGACGCTGCGGCTTCGCCTACATTTAAACGCTCAACTTCTAAATACCAAAGTGCTTTCTCCATTCTTTTTTGCCGCACAAGCTCAAAGATTGTCATGCCAAACAATTCACGAAATCCTTTTTTTAGCTTAAATTCATTCATTTCAATACGCTTGGATAATGCACGAATAGATAGTGGTTGTTCAAAATGCTCCTGCACTAATTCATGAGCTAGTTCTAGTTTGGAAATATCACTGCGACGCAGCATCATATTTCCTCCAACATGACCGTATCCATCTGACTCTCCAAATAGTGCTAAAAATTCTAGAGCCTTACTTTCTAAATACAAACGTTTCATTGCTCCAAAATGTTTACAATGAATCATTTCAGAAACACATCTTTGGATGGCGGGCGTATTCGGATATTGATCAATATTTCCACGGTGATGATTCAGCCATTTCTCCATTTTACGTTTCTCCGTCACATCCTCAGCATAGCGTAGCAATTCAACAGGAGTAAACCTGATTTCAAGAAGCTGATTTCGAATGTCTGCTTTTTTTTCCTCATAGACTCGAACGTCTTCCAAAAAAAGAACATTCCCTGTTTGGGCAATTGTTAGGCTATTCTTCCCATTCCAATCACAATGAATTTCTCCGTTAACACAGTAACTCAATTCAAATAATTGGCAAGATTCCTGAATATGAAGTTTCATATCCTGCTGGAATGTGACGTCTGTCAACATAATCTCCATACCTGAACGAATCTTAGTTCTAATCAGACTTCCCTTGCCTATATGAGAAGGAATGGTGAGTTGTTGTTCCCAGTTTCTTTGCTGGACGTGTCCTTCGACCATTTTCGTAAATTGATCAAATAAATCATGAATCTTAGTAACGTTTAAAGTCAATTTATCTATCAACTCCTTTTCTATATTTTTTATATTTCATAAAAGGAATCTATGATTACCACAAATGATAATTGTCGTAAAACTAAACTATTTAGTCAGAGAAGAGGGCAATATGACAGTAGTGTTTGAATCATGCTACTGGCTTATCAGTATATTTTTCCTCATTCAGTTTTTATGCAGACAATTAGAATGAAAATGATTATTATTATCATTCAAAAGTATACTTGAAACTTCTTAATAGTTCAATAATGATGAAAGTTAATTTCAGACAATGGATTGAGGTTAAAAAGTTAATTTATTAATATAATAACAATTAAGAGAGTAACTGGTATCAGATATTCTCTATTGAAGGTAATTTTATTCTAATAATTTATAATTACAGTTATTAAGAAAGGTTGATAGTATGAGTAAGAACTTTATTATTTTTGGAGCAAGTCAAGGACTAGGAGATGCGTTTGTAAAGGGTTTACCAATAAAGGGTGATACGGTATGGATGGTGTCACGTACACGACCAAATAGCTTAGATCTAAATGATGGAGTAATTCGTAAGTGGCTCTCCATTGATTTAGCCAGTCAACAACAAATTACTATTTTAAAAGAAACGTTACAAGGGATTGCCATCGATGTATTAATTTATAATGTTGGGGTATGGGAAAAGCGTGGTTTTGAGGATGACTATACATTTGATAAGGATGAAGTAGCAGATATTTCAAACCTAATCAATATTAATCTAACTTCCACTATTACCTATATACAAGCACTATTACCTAACTTAAGACAGGCGAAAAATGGGAAAATAATTCTCATTGGCTCAACGGCAGGTTTAGATCATACCAATAATGCACAAGTTTCGTTTGTTACCTCTAAATTTGGCTTACGTGGCATTACCAATGCGCTACGTGAACATGTGAGAAAAGATAAAATTTCCGTAACATGCATTAATCCAGGAGAACTTGCTGCAGAAGTACCCTATGAAGAAGGTATAGAAAAGGCCATTCTTTTATATGAAGGTACCCGTATTCCTGTACAGGATATTGTATCCATTGTCCAATGTGTGATAAGTTTATCACCTGTTTCATGTGTAAAGGAAATTAATATTCCTGCTATAACAGATTTAAATGCTTGATTGTTTTCTATTGGTCAGCTAGCAGTGAATGGGTTCCCTTTTCATCTGCTTGTATATATACAATACATAATTCCTCAAGTGAACCGAATATCATTAAAGTTTCAAATCAAGGAAGTTGTAAAAAAGCTGACTGATAAACAGTGAATCATGGGCTCGTATAAAACAATGTAGTTAACGGGTGATTTTTAGGGCTCTTCACAAAACTATAGTTGAGTTTTGAGTTAATCACAATTTGCTATGAAAGAAAAACGAAAACTCCTTATCGTAATTGTTGTTCAGACAACCCACGAGAGGAGTTTTCGCATTGCTCCAGATTATCAAAAAGCTATAATCTTTACCTTTTAAACTAGATTAAATTATGATTATTTTGTGATTTTTAATTTTATTCGAAAACTATCATCTTACTTAGCATTCTTTTTCCTTATAACATATATGTATATCATTGGGAATAAGTATAAGATTTTAACGAAAATAGTATGATATATTCACTGTAGGGAATTTAAGGAAAAGGAGAGTGGTCAAATGAATAAAATAGTTTTCCCAATACTAATAGTTATTATTTTGACTGGATGCAATGTACTACCAACTGGTATTCATAAACAACCAGAAGGTCAAATTATTTTTGATGGTGAGCATTTTAATATGTTACCAAGTAAATATGAGTGGAAAGAGGACGATGTTGAAGTAACATTAAAAGGGTCTCCAAATATTAGCGAAATAGCAGATAACTTCGAAACTTTAGAAGTCCAAAAAGGGGATGTTTTAAAATTTAAAATTGATAACAATCCAAAATCCATTATTGCAACTAAAATGAATGAAGATGGCACAATTGAAAATGTTGAAATGAAAGATGAAAAAATAACTATGCCATCTAAAGAAGGGTATTATATATATGAACTTAATGCTATATGGAATAAAGGAAAAGAATCTTTTGTTTTTGATGTTAATGTGAAATAATTAAGCGTACTTGCAATTCTCAATTAAACGAGCATAAGTACACTAAGATACATTTGCGCCTCTAAATGAGTCACGATACCGTTCGTGCAGTTTGCTTAATGTTTGCCAAATTCCTTTTTAACGGACAGTGGTGTGAGAGTCGACTAGTCAATTAATGGCTAGTCTCCTACTCGATTTAAGCTTATAAAATAGAATATTCAAAAGACAATTCTGTTCATTTTGTCCGAATTCAAAACAAGCCCCCACTTAAATTTTATTTCTCATTCATCTCTAGTTTTAATTCCAATATTTTCATGGTTCTATCATTCAGGAAACTGATAATCCGTTCATAAAACAATAAACAATTTCTTCCTCTAACTGACTTAATTGACGATTAAGTTGAGTTGACAGCTCATTAACCAAATTCAAGTGGTTGCTTTGATGCTTCTCTGCTAAATCACATATTAACTTTAATGCATTTATATAACCGATAAACTGCTCTTTCGTTAATGGGAGTTCATGCGAAAGCACATAGAAATCGGCATCAAACATTTCAATGCTTTCTATGAGATGTCTAACATGATCGATTTTATATAGTGGTTGTTGTGTGTAAATACTTGGATACAGGCAGTCCCCTAAGAAAAGTACTTTTTCTTCCTCTACAAAAATGATTGAGGAGTCATCAGAATGATCCCCACCTACATGTTGGACGACACATCGAACTCCACCTAAATCAATTTCCATTTTTTCTTTAAAAGTAATATTAGGTAAAGTGATGGTAATATTTCTGTCTACGCCATATTCCTTTTTTATCATTTCAGAACAAAACTCAACCTCTAAGCCTTTTTCCACACGATTATCTAAAGCTTCGTCAGACCAATCATAATCTATTATGTTTTCAAGATACTTTTTTGTGTTTTCATGTGCTATTGTTAATAAATTCATTTTATTTGTTCCAAAGCTATGATCCCAATGCCAATGTGTTAAGACGACAGAATGATAATTAGTGATTTGATATTTGTCTAGTGCATCAAGAAATAACTGAGCATGCTTGTCAGAATTTCCTGCATCTATAATTAAAGTTTGGTGTATCCCACATATGGCAGACAGTATTGGTCGATCTGTTTCAGGATCAGGTGGTAAATAGTGTATGCGATTAGTGAGTTGCTTTAAATTTTTCTCCATGATCTTAACTCCCTTTGTTGTTATTTGTTCCGACAATCTTATCTAATGTGTCCAAAACATTTTTTAACTCGTTTAAACTTACCTTCGAATAATATTTTTCTACGAGAATATCGTCAATTTTTTTTAGAAGCTCTTGAAATTCTTGGCCTCTATTTCCAAGAGTAATTAAAGACTCTCTACGGTTTATTGAATTCTCCTGCCGAACTATCATTTTCATTTCATCCAGCTTTGAAATAACTTGGCTAACTGCACTTTTAGAAATATCAAAATGATTGGCAATATCATTCGCAATTACCGGCTCATTACGAATGATATAAAACATGATCACTTCTTGCTGAGGGGTTAAGTGAAAGTTCTCCAATTCCTCAACTTCTTTGGTTTCTTTTAAAACTATCAATTTGAATTGCTCAAATTTTTGATTGATTTTGTCGATAAGTATTAAATAATCATGCATAGTTGTATCGTCCTTCATTTTATTTATTAAGTTAAGTTTACTTAACTATTTGGTATTTGTCAATCATTAGGGGTATTTGAGATAAAATGGTTCTTCACCAAAAATCGTGGGTGACAAAATCAGCGACCTGTTTCTAAACGTAAACGAAGAAATAAACGGACTTCATTTCGATAGCCAAAACCTCGTCTTTTGATGAGTTTAATTTTTATTATTCGTGCCTTCCATCATGCCATTTGATCGCGGTGAAATAATGGTATCTAGCAATGCTTTTTCAC
>NZ_DKJS01000067.1:5939-87038 GCF_002455205.1 Lysinibacillus sp. UBA6686
GAAAAATTGCACGAGATGAAAGGATCCAGCACATGAATCGCAGTTGGATAAACGGCTTGTATCGCGTTCGCCATCGCTGGAGCGAAATCACTGACCACCGTACGAATTGGACCTGTTACTTTCTGTAAAGCAGCGGTAATGGCGTCTTGATTTCGATGAGGAACAATCGCCAAAATACGACCCGTGTCGGCATTTAAAACACTAGTGATGTCCTTTGCGCAAAGCAAACTCGTATACACAGATAGTTGTGGCGATTTCTTCCGTTAATTCATCAGCTGCATACAAGTAATACCAACGCTCAACAGTCGTGTAGGGCAGTTCGTATTCACGCGCTACATCAGCAATGGAACGACCGTGGCAACGCCTCACTAGTTCTCTACGAAACATAGCCGAAGACGCTTATACAATCCCTAAACCAAAGTCATAGGTAAATGTGAGGTTGCAAGCAACACAACGATGACGTAGAATCGCCATCTCAATCCATATAAATCCGAGGTGCCAAGCATAGCCATGACGAAAACGACGTAACGTTTGTGCGTGACGAATTGTTTTTCCCTGGCAAATAGGACATGGCACTGAATAAGCACCTACTGTAACAGGAAATACGTTGGGTTCTTCGTCAGATGGAAAAGAAACTTCGAAAAAAGATGGTAACGGTAATAGCATTTTGATAAACTTGGAGTACAAAGCGAAAACTCCTCTCGTGGTTTGTCTAGGCAACAATTACGATACGAGAGTTTTCGCTTTTCTTCTATAGTAAAATGTAAAATTATTGAATTAATTGAAAATCAACCACGAGTTATGGTGAAGAACCGATAAAATGGTGATTGACATTTATTTTTCTTTTCAGCAGACGTTATGTGGATTTGGTAGAGGAAAAATACCAAATCCACATTTTTTAGTGGGATAAGCGTTAGAGTCTATTCCAAATAAACATAAATTGCGCTGCATCGGATTCGAGGGCGATTCGGTGATATTCTGTCGATTCATCATCTACAATCAAGCGCCCTTTTTGAACATTTAAGATAGCATGTTTAACAGATTCAGGATGTTCAATCGAATAATGAGAATCTTTTAGGAGGGTTAGGGCAGATCGGCATTTATGTTTATCGATGCGTTCATTTTTTCCTTTGAAATACAGCTTAATTAGATAGGGGATATCATCGATGATTAAACCGAGTTCAGGGTTTGAACGTACGGTTAATTCATCACAATACCAATTGGACTTACCAGGCTCAAACCACTGTACTCTTTTATTTTTAAAAAATTTTAAATAGGCTTTTACAGCTTCTTGGTAATTCTTCTGACGTGCAGGGATGGCATCGTCTATGATGGTAAGTAAATAGGAATCATTATATCGATTTTCATGGTATTTTTTTAAGCCTTCGCGTAATGCTCTCCAATAATCTTTAATCGGATGATAGTCCCCCTGGTACTTAATGTCCTTCACAAACTTTGTCTTGGCAGCACTTCCCTTCATCGTGAAATCAGTAAATTGTGTTAAACCAATGGATGGCTTTGTGATAATCGTCACCTTACATCACCCTTCTTTTATCAAAATCCAATTGTTATAGATTAGTATTATATTGGTAAGAGCAAATTTTTATGAGAAATCCAAAGGGAGGGGGGGGCTATTCATACAACCAGTTGTCATTTTGTAGCAGCAACTGGTTGTTTTAATTTCTTGCATTTGGATGTGGGTACGATATTTGGATATTTTTTATCGTTGCAGTTAATTTTCTATTAAAAAAATTATAAAAATAGAATAGTATTTATTCTTTTGTTTTGAAATTTCTGACAAAAAAACATTTAAAATTGGGAAATAGTGTATCGTTATGCATTGAAATAATGTTTATGCATTTTTTTATACAAGAAAGAATCTATGTTTTTAATAATCCAAACTGTATAAAAATTTAAAAAAATGTTGGGTTGAGTCAATTTTTCATTTTCTTTATACTGTGAAAGTAATTAATCGAGAGGAGAAAACATCATGAACAAAGAAGTTACAATTATTGGGGTGCCTATGGATTTTGGTCAAACTAGAAGAGGGGTTGATATGGGGCCAAGCGCTATTAGATATGTTGGGTTAACAGATCGACTTGAAGGCCTTGGCTATTCGATTGATGACGAAGGGGATTTAAATATTAAAATAATAAATGAAAGCAAAGAAACTGAAATAACGACTAACTTAAAAAATTTAAAAACTGTAGCAGAGGCTAATGGCAAGCTTGGTCAAAAAGTAGACCAAGTCATTTCCTCAAATCGCTTTCCGTTAGTTTTAGGAGGAGATCATAGTATCGCCATTGGAACATTAGCAGGGGTCTCAAAGCATTATGAGAATTTAGGTGTCATTTGGTATGATGCCCATGGTGATCTAAACACAGGTGAAACCTCTCCCTCAGGCAATATACATGGAATGTCCTTGGCTGTAAGCTTAGGTCTTGGTCATCCTACGCTTACAAATATTGGAGGCTATGGTCCAAAAGTAAAGCCTGAAAATGTCGTGATTATTGGTGCCCGTGACTTAGATCCAGGAGAAAAGCAGCTTATTAAAGAACAAGGTATAAAAGTATACACCATGCATGAAATCGATCGATTAGGTATGACAACAGTTATGTCAGAAACGATTAATTATTTGAAGGAACGGACAGACGGCGTCCATTTATCCCTAGATCTAGATGGTCTTGATCCAAATGATGCACCAGGTGTAGGAACTCCTGTTGCAGGTGGCATCAGCTATCGTGAAAGCCATTTAGCTATGGAAATGCTATCAGAGGCGAATATCATTACCTCAGCAGAGTTTGTAGAGACAAACCCAGTATTAGATAAATATAATAAAACAGCTATCGCTGCAGTCGCTTTAATCAGCTCTTTATTCGGCGATACATTACTTTAAATTATGGATAAGGGCAATAAATTATCCCATAAAGGAAGAACTTTTCTTAGAATAGTAGGTCGCCACAACCAAATGTAAGAAAATAGCTCTCCCTCAATTAAGTTTACAATAGAAAGGGCGACAGCTCTAGGTAATCACTAGCATTGATTTTGTCAGAATATTGACAGTTCTTTAAATATATTAAATTAATAACCTAATTATTATTTAAATTTCTAATAGTTATCTTCATGCACTTAAAAAAGAAAGTGCTTACAAGATAATTTGCGTAAGGAGTTTTTATATGGCAGCAGAACAATATGAATTAAAAAGAAGCATGAAAGCAAGACACTTATTTATGATCTCACTTGGCGGATGTATAGGAACTGGTTTCTTTCTTGGGTCAGGCTACACTATTCATCAAGCTGGACCAACTGGTGCCATTCTTTCGTATTTAGTTGGCGGATTAGTCATGTATTTAACAATGCTATGTTTAGGTGAATTGTCTGTTGCTATGCCAGTATCAGGTTCATTCCAAACATACACGACGAAATTTATAGGTCCTGCTACTGGTTTTGCTGTTGGCTGGCTGTACTGGCTAGGCTGGGCAGTAACTGTTGCACTCGAATTTTTAGGGGCTGGACAACTTATGCAAAGATGGTTCCCTGAATCACCCGTATGGATGTGGTGTCTACTATTTGCTGCACTGCTCTTTGTATTGAATGGTTTATCAGCAAAAGCGTTCGGTGAAGCAGAATTTGTTTTCTCAAGCATTAAAATATTGGCCATTATTATGTTCCTTGCAGTTGGTGGGGCGGCCATGTTTGGCTTAATTGATATAAAAGATGGAACAGATGCACCATTTCTTTCTCATTTTTATGAGGGCGGGCTATTTCCAAATGGCGTATCAGCCTTGCTTATTACCATGATTACTGTGAATTTTTCATTCCAGGGTACTGAATTAATTGGTATTGCGGCAGGGGAGAGTGAAAATCCTGAAAAGACAATTCCTAAATCAATTAAACAAACAGTTTGGCGAACACTTTTCTTCTTTGTGTTATCTGTCGTTGTACTAGCAGGAATGATACCTATGGAAAAAGCTGGAGTTGTTGAAAGTCCATTTGTTGTTGTGCTAGATAGTATAGGAATTCCATATGCTGCAGATATCATGAATTTTGTTATTCTGACAGCGCTTTTATCTGTCGCTAACTCTGGACTTTATGCAGCAACACGTATGCTATTCTCCCTTTCTGTTGAAAAGATGGCAAGCCCCGTTTTAGGGAAGGTGAATAAAAGAGGGATTCCTATGAATGCATTACTAATTACACTTGCTGTGGCTGGTTTGTCATTGCTATCAAGTGCATTCGCTGCAAAAACAGTGTTTGTTTGGCTTTTATCTCTAGCAGGCTTAGGCGCACAAATTGGTTGGATTGCAATTACGGCCTCCCAAATTGCGTTTAGAAGATCCTATATACGTCAAGGTGGAAAAGTGGAAGATTTAAAATTCAAAGCCCCACTCTACCCACTCGTTCCAATTTTGGGTTTAGTAGCAAACTGTATTGTCATGGGAAGTTTGGCATTTGATCCATCTCAACGACTAGCTCTATATTGTGGAGGAGCATTCTTTATTGGCTGTTATATCGTTTATTATGTAAAGGTAAAGAAAGTTACAAATTTAAATATTAATCAACAAGAAGTACAGTTAAAATTAGAGCAAAAAATGTATCTATAAGCTGGATGGAGACACTGAATGCCTCAAGATAACACAGTCACCCAACAAGTAAAAAAGACATCATAGGCTCGTTTTCCTGCTTATGATGTCTTTTCCTTTATTGTATTGTGTCTAAAACTTTTTTTGAAACATAAAATTCCGTACCGTTATAAACATTGATTGTATCAAATGTATATGTTTTAGACGTATTCATTGATGCGTCCTTATATACCATAGTATTTTTGTTTACTGGAATAGTAATGGAAACATCCGCTTTTTGGGCTATAAAAATAGGATTTTCTTTATCTGTTACATCTACTTTTGTTGTGAAGCCTTTTTCTGTAAATGCTTTTGTTGCAGGTATATATAATTCGGCCGTTAGCTTATTTAATTCAAATCCCATAAACTTTGCCATTGCATGTGCTAAATCAGTATTTTCGACAAGACCAGTTATTTTAGACGGACCGAATGAATATAAGAATACATCCTCGCCAGTATGGCCACCAGTTGTATAGCCAATATTGGCACGATTTGCAAGCATTTTAACCATTTCACTGCCAAGGTCTTTAGCAGATCTTAATATAGTAAGCTCTTCCTCTGTTAAATTATCTAGACCATAAAGTGCAGCAACTTCTACTAAGTTTGATTGATCTTCTTTTAATTGCCCTAGCGCACCTTCAATCGTCATTGTAGCCTTCTTTAAAGGATCGATGTAAGCAGATACAGGAATGCTTGAATAAGTATTTGTTGTGTTAATATTTCCCATTGTAATACCGCTATTGCCGTGGTCTGTTACGGCAACCACCAATGTATTTCCGTCTTCTTTCGCAAAATCAATGGCTTCTTTCACCGCATCATCAAACGATAAAATATCACTAATAATCCCAATAGTATCGTTAGCGTGTGCTGCCCAGTCCACCTTACTTCCTTCCACAAATAAGAAGAAGCCATCCTCATCCTTTTTCAGCGTATTAATCGCTTTTTCTGTCATTTCGGCAAGCGTTGGCTCGGATGCTCTTGTTTTGGCACGATCAAAATCGTAAGCGAGAGCACTTGGCGCAAAGCTACCCCAAATTTTTGATGCTTGACTGTTTAGTAGTTCATCCCGTGTTTTGACAAGAGCATAATTTTTTTCCTTAAGGACGTTTAATAAATCCTCGCCATCTTTACGCGCATTTTTTGTTGTGCCAGGTGATAAAGATTCTAAACCACCTCCTAACACAACATCGATATTTTGATAGACTTGCTGTTCAGAGATATCACCATATTGGCTTCTATTATTAACGTGAGCTGAAAAGCCCGCTGGTGTAGCATGCTGAATTTCAGAGGTAGAAATTAATCCTGTGGCCTTGCCCTGCTGTTTAGCGCCTTCCAAAACATTTGCTACTGGTCTAAATGCGTCCTTTTTAGCAACTTGCTCTAATCCTGGTGAATTAACAACAGATGGCAATACACCAATAAATTTATCATTCGACTTATGTCCAGTTGCTAAAGCGGTAGCTGCAGGAGCGGAATCTGTAATGGCAGACTCAGCAGAGTACGTACGCATGGCACCTGTTAAAATTTCATCCATTGCCAGGCTTTCTCCCTTATACCAACGCGAAAGTGTAATGGCATTATTACTACTACCATCCATTACAAGCATAATAACATTTGTTGGTTTCTTTACTTCCTCTGCTTGTACCTGTGGTGTAGCGATACTAACTGTTGATAAAGTAAGAGCACTTGCTAAAAACAACGAAGTCCATTTTTTAGAATATTTCATGATTTTCCTCCTTTAGATAAGTTCAATGGTAAGTTTAAAGGAAGGTTGTAAAGTCATAATTAAATAGATGTTAATAAATTATGGTAATATTGTTAACTAAAATCCTTAAAAAATAGCTGATTAACGGTTATAAAATAACAATCATCTTTTAATTAGAGAATAGCGGATGCCTAGAACTAAAAAACATAAATACTATGGTTTTACATTGAGGCAATCCAGTTAATACGAGAAAACAGATTATCCGACACTGTTTTTTAAAGTTTTTATAAAGTAAAAAGCTTATAAGGAGATTCTATAAAAAGGATGAATTCAAAACACATGAAAGAGGGCCTATCCAAACTTAAACTTTTACTTACCTTACAATTTTCTTACAATACACATATTCTAGGGAGATTAAGTTACTAAATAGAATACACTATAGTTAGAAGAAGGGAAGGGGGATTTACTATGTCCAAAACAATATTAATAGTGGATGATGATCTCGATATTGTGAACTTGCTGAAACTATATTTGCATGTAGAAGGATATGGTACAGTGGAAGCATTTGATGGCAAATCGGCTTTTAATCAATTAAAAAACCACATTATTGACCTTGTTATTTTAGATATTATGATACCAATTATTGATGGCTATCAGTTGTTACAAATGATACGTCAAGAATACAAAATTCCAGTTATTTTACTGTCTGCTAAAAACCAGGACTATGATAAAATTACCGGACTAAAGTTAGGAGCGGATGATTATATCTCTAAACCATTTAGCCCTTTGGAGGTAATTGCTAGAATTCAAGCCCATTTGCGGAGATCGTATGAATTTAATAATGTAGTATCCTCTCAACTGAACGCTCAAATAAGGGTAGGGGATTTACGTTTGTCCCAGCAGGAATGTGTGCTTTATATCAATGAGAAAGCAATCTCTCTCAGTGCACGCGAATATCAATTATTAAAGCTCTTGATGAGTGAGCCTGGACGAGTTTTTACAAAAAAACAAATTTTTGAACGTGCCTGGAATGAGCATTATATTGCTGATGACAATGCAATCATGGTTCAAATTAGTAGACTTCGAGAAAAAATTGAGACATGTCCACGGAATCCTATATTTATTAAAACGATTCGTGGGCTTGGATATCGATTTGCCAAGAAAGATGAGTTGATTCCATGAAATCACAGAATCGGTTACAGCGCGTATTGATTATTACATATATTTACTTTTTTGTAATTGTTGCACTAATTGCAGCCTTTTCCTTGTTTGTATTAAACGAACAAATTGTAAATTATTTTTTGGAGGCAGGTCAATCTTCCAAGAGTACTATTGAAGGACAAGAAAAAAATGAACAAATCTTTTATAAAATACTCATGCAAACGCTACTTCTTTTTCTCTCTTTATTAATAATAGCAGTTTATATTTTTGGGAAGTGGACTGCCTCTAGACTTACCACTCCACTTCATTTAATCGCTGACGGCATACAAGATATAGCGCGGGGACAATACAATAAACGACTTAACTTTAACGCAAGTTACGAGCTTGCTCAAATTCAAAATGATTTTAACAAAATGGCTGAGCAACTGGAGAAAGTAGAAAAAGAAAACCAGCGCTTAGAAGAAAACAAGCAACGAATGTTAGTGGACCTCTCTCATGATTTAAAGACTCCGATTACTACAGTTAGAGGCTATGTTGAAGCACTGGAATTAGGATTGATTAATGAAGAAGAGCGAAAACGAAGAATTTTAAGCTTAATCTCGAATAAAGTTGAGCTGGTATCAGAACTTATCGACAATATTTTTGAATTATCCAAGCTAAACAGTTCTAATTATCCTGTTATGGTACAAAAAAGTGATATAGCAGAATTTATGAGAGAAATTGCAATAGAGTATTACGAACAATTTTCAGAAAAGAACTTTATGTTTCAATGCACTATTCCTCAAGATGTAATTGATTATCCTTTTAACGCTACATTGTTATATCGAGCGATATCTAACATTCTCTCAAATGCATTAAAATATAATCCAGCAGGGACAATTGTACAATTGGAGCTAGTATCAAAGGAAAATGGCATAGAAATTGTTATTCAGGAT
Organism: Lysinibacillus sp. UBA6686; assembly: GCF_002455205.1. Classification (NCBI taxonomy): domain Bacteria; kingdom Bacillati; phylum Bacillota; class Bacilli; order Caryophanales; family Bacillaceae; genus Lysinibacillus; species Lysinibacillus sp. UBA6686. The sequence continues at coordinate 14,363 of NZ_DKJS01000067.1, forward strand.
AATGGGATAGGTATTCCTCCAGCAATAGAAGAAAAAATATTTGAAGCTTTTGTCCGTGGTGATCAAACACGTAAAAGTGATGGAGGTACTGGATTAGGACTTGCGATTGCTAAACAAGTGATTGAAAAGCATGGGGGAGAAATTACGCTCACAACAAATGGTTGGACAAGCTTTAGACTTTTTTTGCCTCAAAAATGACCATAAAACGAACAGATTTTATCTACATTCAGCAGAAGACTCCTACCTCTACAGATGGTGAGATGAATGGTTGTGCACAATACAAAATCCGGACTAATTTCGCCTTGGCAAAATTGCTTTGTAAGGTAATTGAAAGAAAGGAGAAAGTCTCAAGAAAGAATCATCCTGTAATCTAAAATGGAATAGATTGTATGCAGGAGGAATCAAAAAATTGAAGGTATTTAAAAAAGTGTGGGCTTATTTTGTCCAAAAATTTTTCGGAAAAATAAAGAATTACGAACCAATGTCATTAGGATGGAAGGGGGCTTCCATCGTTTTAGGTAGTGTCTCTTTTTTAATGATTTTGATTCAAGGAAAGTTTTTATTAGACCAGCGTAGTGTTTTTGATTTCTTGATTGGAATTTTGGTATTTATTTTTTTTGTGATCATTATCAGTGGGGTCCTTACCCTTTTGTTTCAGTTGCTAAAAAAGATGCCTGGTCGTTATATTTGGGTACTTGTCACCTCGTTTGTTTTTCTTTTATTCAGCGTGATTATTCCTTTAGAAGTTGCTATTCCATTGATTTTAGGTATAATGGCTTTTCTCTCTTTATGGGGGGCATTGTTATTCAAATGGATAAAGGGTAGCTATAGGCATGCTAAAATTTCTAAAAGAGTAGGCGCTTCTTTATTGCTAAGTATAATGACGATTGGTATGGTGGTTGGGGGCTATTGGTTGCTTCAATCAGGTGAAGTAAATTCCCCTGATTTCACTTTATCACAGCTTAAAGCTTCGAAGCATTATGATAATACTATGCTGAATAATCCAGCAAATCTAGGTAGCTATCGAGTAAATAAACTTACTTACGGTAGTCCACATACTTATCGGAAAGAATTTAATCAAAAGAACTCTTTGCAGACTAAAACTGTGGATGGCACAAATTATTTAGAAAAGTGGTCCTCTGTTCGTACAAAAACACTTGGTTTTGGGCCGGATAAATTGCCATTAAATGGTCAGGTGTGGTATCCCGACGGACAGGGTGTTTTTCCACTAGTATTAATCGTGCACGGTAACCATTTAATGACGGATTATTCCGATCCAGGTTATGAGTATTTAGGAAAGCTTCTTGCGAGTAGAGGGTATATAGCTGTATCAGTAGATGAAAATTTTCTGAATGTCTCTCCATATGATGATTTATTTTTAATCAGCCCTCTTAAGAATGAAAATTCAGCGAGAGGTCTATTATTGCTAGAGCATTTACAGATGTGGAAAGAATGGAATAAAAATAACGATAACCCATTTTATCAAAAGGTGGATATGGAACAAATAGCGCTCATAGGTCATTCCAGAGGTGGAGAAGCTATCGCAATTGCAGCTGCCTTTAATGAAATGAATCACCCACCGAATAATGGTAATATCAAGTTTGATTATCATTTTTCTATCCGCTCTCTGGTTTCTATTGCAGGAACAGATGGACAATATTTACCATCAGGGAAATCGCTTCCATTAAAAAATATAAACTATTTGGCGCTTCAAGGAGCCCATGATATGGACGTAAATAGCTTTGCTAGCTCGAATCAATATAACCGTATTTCTTATTCAGATAAAGAAGATTATATGAATGCTTCAGTCTACATTTATGGAGCTAATCATGGACAGTTTAATGAAAAATGGGGACGTGGAGATGGTGCGGGTACAGCGAATCAATTCTTTAATTTACAACAAATTATGCCACGTGAACAGCAGGAAACAGTTGCTAAAATATTAATCTCCGCATTTTTGGATAGTACGTTAAAGGAAAAGAAAAACTATCAAAAGATATTTCAAGATTTAGGATATGCAAAAAAGTGGCTTCCTGACACACAGTACATTTCTAATTATTATGATTCACAGACCTCTTATATTGCTACGTTTAATGAGGATATTGATCTTAATACAACCACTGTTCCAGGAGGAAAGTTGAATGGTGAAAATTTAAAGGAATGGAAAGAGGAAAAAGTCAAACTGAAGTTTACCGAGGCACAGTATAGTGCTGTGCAATTAGGATGGGAATCTAATGATTTAACTTCCCCATCCTCATATACTATAACACTACCTGATAGAGGGCTGGTGCTAGAGCAAAATAACTCCCTTGTATTTTCACTTGCTGCCATTGGGAAGGAAGGCAAGGAAAAAGGAGAAGAAGCACTGATTGATTTTACCATTACTGTAGAAGATAGTGAGGGGGGAAAAGCAAGTCTTCCTCTTAGCCATGTTGCCAAATTGCCACCTGCAATAAAGGGGGATTTGCTGAAGAAACCTTTTTCGGATGTAGGCCCAATTACTGAACCAGTATTTCAGTATTATAAATTCCTTTTAAATGATTTCCAAGAAATAAATTCTCAGTTTAATCCATCTAGGCTAGAAAAAATACATTTTCAATTTAATTTAACAAAGCAAGGAAAGATTTTATTAAATAATATAGGTTTAAGACTCGAAACATAATATTTTGACTGTTGGCTATCTCAGTACAAAATACTAAATTAGTAGGGAGTTATCTAGAGGAGGAAAGCTCAGTTTTAAACAATAGCATCATAGAATACTATTTACTCAATAAGGGGATTAATCCAATATGTATGGATGAGTCCCTTTTTTAATTTTGCAAAAGGTAATTATCAATAAAAATAAATGAACGTTATAATATAGAATAAATGTACATATAGCAATAAGGTGCTTTTTGTGAAACATAAGAAAGGTTTAAAATTTTTTCATATGGACCAAACTATTAAAAATTTAATTTGGGGTGGAAAGTTTGGCCATATCTAATATGTACGAAGAAAAAAAACATAAACATGAAAACCGTTATCAATATGGACAACAAAATCTGTGGACGGGCTTATTATTTGGTTTGGGTGTAGTAGCATTTATAGATGAGGTAATCTTTCATCAATTATTGCATTGGCACCATTTCTATGACAAATCTACAGCTAATATTGGATTAGTTTCTGATGGTTTATTCCATGCCTTTAGCTTTTTTGCAACAATTGGATCTGCCTTTTTACTGGCTGACCTTCATCGTAAACATGGTTTTTGGTTGAAAAGATGGCTTGGTGGTATTTTCCTTGGGGCAGGGGTGTTTCAACTTTATGATGGCATCATTCAACACAAGTTCATGAGGCTACATCAAATCCGTTACAATGTCGAGATTCTCCCCTATGATTTAGTTTGGAATGTACTTGCAATAATTCTAATCATTATTGGCATAGTTTTACTCATACAAACTAACCAACAAAAGTACTAGGAGGTTTATAATTTGCATTCTCATGAATCTCATATCCAAAATTTCTCGATTCTCGTGCAACTGATATTAGTTTTACCATTTTTCATTTCTCTTATCTCCTACATTGTTGCTGTTTATTATTCTAATCAACATAAAAAAAGTTGGTCTCGTTTACGCACGGTCAGTTGGATACTTGGGCATTTATGTGCCATCATCACATTAATCGGTCCATTTGCAGAGCTAACACACATAAATTTTTCAGTACATATGGTTGGTCACTTATTGCTTGGGATGCTAGCTCCACTATTAATTGCTCTAGCAGCTCCAGTGACTTTACTTTTAGGAACAATTCCAGTGAAAAAGGCTCGTATCATTTCCCGTATATTGCGAAATTCTTACTTTAGCTTTGTCCGAAATCCAATTATAGCATCTATTTTAAATATAGGTGGTCTATGGTTGCTTTATACTACACCGCTCTTTAACATGATGCATGAAAGCTCACTTTTATTAATTGTGATCCATGTTCATATTTTTCTAGCTGGCTATTTATTTACCATTGCTTTTATCTATATCGATCCAACTCCTCATCAGCAATCTTATATCTTTCGTTCAATCGTCTTATTAGTAGCATTAACAGCTCATTCAATATTATCCAAATATATTTATGCTCATCCTCCTAATCATGTATCTACCGAACAGGCAGAACTTGGAGCAATGATCATGTATTATGGTGGAGATGCGATTGAAATTGGTCTCGTTTATTTACTATTTTACCAATGGTTTAAAAAAACAAGAGGTCCTTTATCTACAAAGTTCATACCATCTAGCTAACGGCCTACATATTTTAGATAATAAAAGGATCCCTGACGAACTTTTCAGTTTTAGTGACATTTGTTAGGTTTAAGCTTTGAATTATTTGGTTCATATATGATCCTTTATCTAACTGAACAATGAAGATTTGTAGTTGTACCCATTAGTTTTCATAAGACTGTCTCTTTTTATAAAAATAGCCCTATTGTAGACTGTTTTTAACCGATTAGACACTTTAAAGGAGATAAAATACTAATGGAACCAGCAGCAATTCGAATGTCAAAAAGAGCCTGTACAGATGAAAGACAAATCAATGATTTTTTAGTAAATGCTCATACTGCTTTTCTTGGACTAGTTGATGATAACATGCCATATGTTATTCCATTAAATTTTGTATATAAGGATGGGATTTTTTATTTTCATGGGGCAAACCAAGGAAAGAAAATAGACATCATGAAAAGTAATGTGAATGCATGTATGACAATTAGTGAAAATTATGGCACAATGGTAGATCCAACTCCTGCCAAAACAGATACAGCTTACATGAGTGTCATTGCAAATGGTAAAGTAGAAATTATCACGGATTTAGATGAAGCAACTGCTGCCATGCAAAGTATGCTGGATAAATATGTACCAAACTATTATAAGGCCCCTTTATCGAAAACTCATATTGATAAATACCAATCATCCTTAGGGAGTAAAACGGTTATTTTTAAAATAAAACCACTAAATTTGACCGCAAAGGAGCATCGATTAAATGAACAACTAAAATTTTATCCAGGAAGATTTGTTACACAGGATTTGAGGTAATTATTTTAAGGACTATCAATTAGTTAGTAACTTTCTGATGCACTGAACTAAAATAAATAGACAAAAAATACCTTTCGTTGAAAAATGGGTAATGCCCCTACAAACAAAACGAGAGGTATTTTTTGTGGGAAGAAAATTATTAATATTAGTGCACTCTTCAGAGTGAAACCCTTCTTTGTTTAAAGTTTCCTCTCATATTCATGGAATAAAAATTTAAAAAATTTAACCTGATTTTAACCTTTTTCGTGTATAGTTTTTTCAGTTGAAAATTAAAGTTCAACGACAAGAAAAAAATTAATAATAGTGAGGATGGTTCTAGAAACAAATTAATCTAACATTACTTATAGGAAGGGAGCTTACTCAAATACTTTAACAAGTAATAAAATATTGAAGAGTAAAGGATTGTGATGAATTATTTGAAGAAATTTCAGCAGTGGGGCGTAATTATTTTATTTTTTACAATTTGTTTATTAATACCATCTGGTAGTGAAAACGTTAAAGCTGTTGATCCAGAGGGAGCAGCTATCGTAGATCAGGAACAACCGCTACAAATTGGTAATGTTTGGGTTAATGCCGAACTTCCAAGAAGTCAGTCATTTATGCCTTCATATTCGGGTTATCTTAGCAAGATTGACATTAGTATATTCGACTATAAGGGTTCACCTGGAGCCCTTAAAATAGAAATTTACGACGAAGGAAATATGTCGGTACCTATTGCTTCAGCAACAAGAGATGATATTAGTAGCGGGTGGATATCCATTGATTTTAGTAATAATAAACCCTATCTGAAAAAGAATATGAGTTATCGAATGATAATTTCTACTGAAAATGGTGGAATTAGTGGCTTTGGTTGGTATGGCAAGTCAGGTAATCCCTATCCAAGAGGTTTTGCTTTTGGTGACTATGATTTTTCATTTAGAACGTACATGATACCAGATTATTCACTATCCCCAGCAGACAGTCAAATATTTGTAAGTAGTTCTAGTCTTGTAGCGAATGGAGTAAGCCAAGCAATAGTGACGGTACAGTTAAAAGATGCTCAGGGCAATGATATAACAACTGGTGGAGAAATGGTTACTATTTCATCTACACTAGGAATAGTTAATGCAGTCACAGATAATAATAATGGCACCTATACAGCAACTTTAACTGCCCCGTCAACTACTGGTACTGGTACAATTAGTGGAACCGTTGGCGGTAAAATGATAGCAGGGACAGCTAGCGTGCAATATGTTCCAGGTTTAGCATCACCAGAGAAAAGTACAATTGGAGTTACCAATGGTTCTCTTTTAGCAGATGGAATAAGTCAGGCAACAATTACCGTAAAGTTGAAGGATGCTCAGGACAATGAAATCAAGGCTGGTGGAGAAACAGTAGCTATTTCCTCAACACTAGGAACAGTAGGGGATGTAACCGACCATAATAATGGCACCTATACAGCAATCTTAACTGCTCCGATAACAGTTGGTACATCGACAATTCGTGCAAGTGTTGGGGGTAATACAATAACTGCAACAGCCAGTGTACAATTTAGTCCTTTACCAGCGCAAACGGTTACCGCCATAGTAGCATCATCTACACCAACAGTTGGTATGGATAATATCCTTAAGTTGACTGTAAAGAATGCATTAGGTAATAAGGATACTACATTTAATGGCATAAAAAACGTGACAATTAGCGGCTATAAACAGGCTCCGAACGGGTCCATAGGTAGCTTCAACGGTCAAATATTGACTTCAATGAATGAGATAGTTGCGCTAAATTTCACAAATGGTGAAGCAACTTCAAGCTTGAAACTGAATGCAGCGTCAGTACAAACAATCGAATTAGCAGTGTCAGATGTTAACACTGCTACAGCTAATTCGTTAATAATTACGCCAGCAGCAGGAAATGCAGCACTGATGAAGTTGACAACAGATATTATTCCCCCATCTGTCAATGGAGGGGCATTTGGACAACAGCCTGTATTGACCCTTTATGATGGTTATGGCAACGTCTGTGTCAACGACAATACAAAGGCTGTTACAGTGACAAAAAAAGATGTTGGAGCGTGGACATTGACTGGGACCCTAACGGCTACAGCAAACGCTGGAATCATTAGCTTTTCTAATCTAGGTGCCAAGAATGCAGCAAAAGTGACAGGAGCACAGTTGACTTTTGATGCAGCGGGGTTAGTTCCGTTAACAAGCACAGCTGTTACACTTATTCCAAAACAATATAGCGTTGGATTTGACACAGACGGTGGTAATCCTATAGCAGACCTTTCCATTACATATGGAGATAGATTAGTTGCACCAATAAAGCCAATCAAAACAGGATATACGTTTGTAGATTGGTATAAGGATGCAGGGTTTACAACAAAGTGGGACTTTGCGACAGAAGTAATCACAGCTGATACAATGCTCTATGCTAAATGGAAAGTGAATAGTTATGGTGTAACATTTAATACAAATGGTGGTTCAGCAGTGACATCCGAATCTGTCATATATAATGAAAAAGTGACAAAACCGACAGCACCAAGCAAGGCAGGGCATACATTTGAAGGGTGGTATAAGGATAGTACACTTATAACAGAGTGGGACTTTGCGACAGATGTAATTACTGTCGATTTAACGCTCTATGGCAAATGGAAAGTGAATAATTATACCGTGACATATCACACAAATGGTGGTTCAGCAGTGACATCCGAATCCGTCATATATAATGAAAAAGTGACAAAACCGACAGCACCAAGCAAGGCAGGGCATACATTTGAAGGGTGGTATAAGGATAGTGGCTTCACAACAGAGTGGGACTTTGCAACAGATGTAATTACTGTCGATTTAACGCTCTATGGCAAATGGAAAGTGAATAATTATACCGTGACATATCACACAAATGGTGGTTCTGCTGTGACATCCGAATCCGTCATATATAATGAAAAAATAACGAAGCCGACAGCACCAAGCAAGGCAGGGCATACATTTGAAGGGTGGTATAAGGATAGTAGCTTCACATCAGAGTGGGACTTTGCAACAGATATAATTACTGTCGATTTAACACTCTATGGCAAATGGAAAATGAATAATTATACCGTGACATATCACACAAATGGTGGCACAGCCCTGGCATCCGAATCCATCATATATAATGAAAAATTGACAAAACCAAAAGCAACGACGAAGGCAGGATATACTTTTATAGGGTGGTATAAGAATGCAACTTTCACCACAGAATGGAATTTTACAAATGATGTGGTAACAGAGGATATAACACTCTATGCTAAATGGACAGTAAATTCAACTGGTGAAGGTGAATATCCATTAATACCGACAACTCCAACAGTACCAGTAAATCCAGTACCGACGCCGATTGAACCGTCAATACCAGAAAATCCATCCCCATCTCCCGAGGAACAGTCAGGTACTGAGCCAACTAAGCAGGAGCCTCAACAGCAGCAACATGTCTTCATAGACGTACCGAAAACACATTGGGCTTGGGTGATGATTCAAGACATGACGAGAAGAGGGGTTATTACAGGGTATCCTGATCAATCATTTCGACCTGATGAATTTATAAAACGCCAGCATATTGCCATTATGCTAACACGAGCTTTTGAGCTAGAACCATCCCGTGAGGCTACCTCTTTTTCTGATGTTCCACCTAGACATCCTTATTATGAGGCGATAACAAAGCTGCAACGGGCAGGCATTATAGATGGCTCGAACGGGGCATTTCATCCAAATGAATGGTTGACACGTGCCCAAATGGCAAAAATTCTTGTAGCGATACTTCAACTGCCACCAGGTGATACGAGCTCATTCAAAGATGTAAGTACAAACCATTGGAGTTATGCTAATATAGCTGCTTTAGAACGAGAAGGTATTGCCTTAGGCTCGAATGGTTATTTTAAACCAAATGATCCTGTCACACGTGCACAATTTGTGGCTTTGATATACCGAGCTCTTAATCAATAAGAATAGAAAAGCACATCCNNGGATGTGCTTTTCTATTCTTATATATTTCAATATATTACCTTCCAATTAAAATCTCCTTCTCAAACCTGTGATGCTAAAACAGGCACGAATTAGCCTTTAAATCTACAATATCAGAAACCTCCACACCTTACTTTCTGGCAAGATACTCTTCGTAAAATCTGATTTATGGATTGCATCATTGCTGTATTTTTGGACATTTATCTTCAATCCAAAGGCTGATAGACTTACAGAATACTTGATTAGGAGTGATAACAATGATGGATGTACGCTACAAAATTAGAGAAGTATTAGATATGAACAAGATCGATGCATTTTTAAAGCATGCTCGTATTGGGCATCTTGGAATGGTTGATGGTCAGCAACCGTATGTAGTTCCACTGAATTTTGTTTGGTCGAATGGAAATATTTATTTTCATGGTGCTGGAGGTGGGCGAAGAAATAAAGTGGTTCATGAGAATTCGGAGGTTTGTTTTACTGTATGTGAGGAGTATGGAACAATCACTAATCCTGTACCTGCCAAAACAGATACGGCATATATGAGTGTTATGATTTTTGGTGAGGCAAAGCCTGTTGTCAATTTAGATGAAGCTACATATATGCTGCAAGAGATGATTGATAAATATGTACCTGGGTACTATACACGCCCATTGTCCAAACAACATGTAGAGAAATACCAATCTGCAGTATTTGGTGGTTCTGTACAAGTCTACAGAATTGATCCACAACATATAAGCGCAAAAGAAAATCCGATTGAGGAAGGGAAAATGTTCCAAACTGAATAAATAAGAATGGAAAATTAAAAGTTCAAAAAGAAAGGAATTTGCAAATGAGATATTTAGATCAGCAAGACAGGGCGATAAGTAATGCCATCCAGCAAGAGCTTTCACGACAACGGAATAACATCGAGTTAATTGCCTCAGAGAATTTTGTCAGTCAGGCGGTTATGGAGGCAACTGGGACAATACTTACCAATAAGTACGCAGAGGGGTATCCAGGGCGTAGATTTTACGCAGGCTGTGAGCATGTAGATATTGTTGAAGAGCTTGCCATTCATCGTGTGAAAGAGCTGTTTGGTGCTGAACATGCGAATGTACAGCCACATTCCGGGGCACAGGCCAATATGGCGGTTTATTATGCTTCTGTCAAATCAGGAGATACAATCTTGGGCATGGATTTATCGCATGGGGGACATCTCACACATGGTAGTCCCGTTAATTTTTCAGGAAAGTTCTATAATTTTGTTCCTTATGGTGTAGATAAAGAAACAGGGCGAATTGATTTTGATCATGTCAGAAAGCTAGCTCATCAGCATAGACCGCGTATGATTGTTGCTGGTGCCAGTGCCTATCCAAGAATGATTGATTTTGAGTTATTCGCTCAAATTGCGAACGAGGTTGGTGCCCTTTTCTTTGTGGATATGGCACATATTGCAGGGATTGTCGCTGCTGGCCTACATCCTAATCCTTTACCACATGCTCATTTTGTAACCACGACTACCCATAAAACGTTACGTGGACCAAGAGGGGGTATTGTTATGTGCCGTAAATCTTGGGCACAAGCAATTGATAAAGCTATTTTCCCAGGATTACAGGGGGGGCCGCTTATGCATATCATCGCCGCAAAAGCTGTTGCGCTTGGAGAGGCACTAAATCCAGATTTTAAGAGATATATCAAGAAGGTACTGGAAAATGCCAAAGTATTAGCGGAAACATTCATAAGTGAAGGATTAACCGTTGTCTCAGGAGGAACAGATAATCATATTATCTTACTTGATTTGCGTACGGTTGGGCTTACTGGTAAAGAAGCTGAAGCAATACTCGATGAAGTGGGCATTACAGCAAATAAAAATACCATCCCTCATGATACAGCCAATCCATTAGTTACTAGTGGGATTCGATTTGGTACTCCTGCAATTACAACTAGGGGATTGGGTCCAAAGGAAATGAAGGAAATTGCTCAATTAATTGCACTTGCCCTGAAAAATCCTAAGGACGCAGTAGTTAAAAATCAAATATTGGATAGTGTGAGAGAAATCACATCTCAATTTCCTTTATATGAAGGACTTAATTAAAAAATAGGCTGGGGAATAATGTATGGATATTTCAAATATGCAAATATATGTTAGACAATTTAGTGAGGAAAAAGGATTTACTGTCAATACAATTCAAACTAGAATGCTATATTTAGTTACTGAGATTGGAGAGTTAGCTCAAGAAATTTTAAGTATTTCCTTTCAACCTACAGAGGAGAAGGTCCGACTAACAAAAGAAAATATTGGTTTGGAGATGTATGACGTAATTTTTAATGTAGTAGATCTAGCCAATCAATTAGATATTGATCTAGAGGAAGCATTTCAAAAAAAGATGGAGATCAATAAGTACAGAACATGGTATGAATAAAGCTATATAATGTAAAAGCCACTACCCCTAATCGCACTAGAGGTAGTGGCTATTTTTGTTTAGGAGTCGTTTATAAAGGATTTATGGATTGTTGAAAAATATATTTATGGATGTTTTTGTGCAATCCATAATAAGGTATGCTTAGTGCATTCATTACAAAATAAACGCAAAGGGAGGAAACAATATGGTTCATTTAGTTGAGGAGAATCTTACAACTGTGAGGAAGCAGATGGCATTAGCTTGCCAAGCTGTGGGTCGTAAGAATGAAGAGGTCAAATTGTTACTGGCAACAAAAACGGTTCCCCTTGAAAAATTAAAGATTGCGATGGAGGCAGGGGAAATGTTGTTTGGTGAAAATAAAGCACAAGAACTTCGAGACAAATTTCCACTTATGGAACAACATAACCAAGTAGAATGGCACTTTATCGGGCATTTACAAACGAATAAAGTTAAATATGTTGTAAAGTATGTAACCTTGATTCATTCTGTTGATCGTTTGAAATTAGGACAGGCATTACATAATCAGCTTGTGAAAGAGAATAAAACGATGGATATTTTGGTACAGGTGAATACATCTCGTGAAACAAGTAAATTTGGTGTTTCACCTGAGTTAGCATTGGAGCTAGTGGAACAATTATCCCAATTTGAAACATTGAATATAAAGGGGCTAATGACGATTGGAAAATTGAATGCCACAAATAATGAAACTAGGCATTGCTTCCAATTACTAAAGCAACTTCAAACCCAAATACGTGCAAAAGAAATTCCCCGTGTTGAGATGGATATTTTATCAATGGGCATGTCGGGTGATTTCACTGTTGCCATTGAGGAAGGCGCTACGATCGTAAGAGTGGGGACCAAAGTGTTTGGGCAACGCTATTTGCCAGATGAATACTATTGGAATGAAAATAAGTTACAGGATGATTAGGAAAGGAGGAAAAGTCTATGAATGTAACAACACAAAATTCATGGCGTGCTCAAGATTTACTATCACCCACAATAGCTGCTTTTATATCTGTCATTGTCAACTATGGGGGTACTTTTATTCTTGTTTTTCAGGCTGCTAAGGTGGCTGGTCTTAGTCCAGAAATGACTGCATCTTGGATATGGTCAATTTCTATCGGGGTTGGGATAACTGGCATATGGTTAAGTTACCGCTACCGCGAACCAATTATTACAGCTTGGTCAACACCTGGTGTAGCATTTCTTGTTTCAGCATTGGCAGTTACCCCCTATGCGGAAGCGATAGGTGCTTATATGATTTCTGCTATGGGATTTATTATTTTAGGATTAACAGGAATGTTCGAGCGTTTTGTCCAGCTTATTCCACCAGGCATTGCTTCTGGACTTCTCGCCGGTATATTATTACAGTTTGGTATTTCAGCATTTGGCGGAGCAAAAGTTGATCCTTGGCTTGTCATTATTCTATTTATTACGTATGTCATTTTAAGAAGATTTACATCTAGATATGCAATCGTAGGTATTTTGCTTACAGGATTAATTTATTTGATAAGCATGGGGCAGGCGGATTTTGGCAATATCAAATTAGCCCTTGCATCACCAGTATTTGTTGCACCAGAGTTTTCGCTTCATGCCTTATTAGGGGTTGCGCTGCCACTTTTTATTATTACTTTGACAGGTCAATATATGCCAGGGATGTTAGTACTGCGAAATGATGGATTTAAAACGAGCGCAAATCCAATATTGATCATTACAGGATTAGGCTCACTTCTAACAGCTCCATTTGGCTCTCACGCCTTTAATATAGCAGCTATTACCGCAGCAATTTGTACTGGAAAAGACGCTCACGAAGATTCAAGGAAACGTTATATTGCTGGTATCATCTGTGGTATTTTTTATATAATTGTTGGCATTTTTGGCGTCACTTTGGCTGCTTTGTTTTTAATTCTCCCTGCAACATTTATTGCTACACTAGCGGGCTTAGCATTACTCGGTACAATAGGGAGTAGCCTTGCAAATGCCTTGATAAATCCCGAAGGACGTGAAACAGCACTAATTACATTTTTGGCTACAGCCGCAAATGTTACATTACTTGGAGTAGGAGGTGCGTTCTGGGGACTGGTAGCAGGGTTAGGCGCTCATTTATTGATAAATGGTCAGTTGCTAAAGAAACAACAAAATACGAATAGTGTGCAACAAACTAAATAATAAGAGACTTAATATAGGCCACCATCTAAAATAAAGTAAGATGGTGGCCTTCAATTATAATAAGATCTTTGCCAATCGACTAATCCCTTCTTCAATCGCTACCTCGTCTATTTTAGCAAATCCTAGTACCCATCCTTTACGATTGCTTTCCAAACAATATTTGCTAAGTGGATAAACACGGACTCCTTGTGTCAACGCTAGATTGGTCAGTTCTTCTTCTTCAAATGATTCTTTGGCTTCGAGAAGCATATGAAGACCGGTTTCAATACCGCTTAATTTAAAATGTTTACCGAGACCTGTTGCCATAATGGCCTTTGTCATAGCCTCATGTCTTCTGCGATAGACATTTCTAGCTCTCCTCATATGACGCATAAAATGACCATGTTCAATAAAATGGGAAAGCGTTAGTTGCTCCATAATTGGCAGATGGCGATAGGTTAAAGCTTGTACCTGTGCAAGCTGGCGAATAGCGTTTTTGGGGCCAACAACTGCAGAAATTCGTATACCAGGAGCCACCATTTTTGAAAAACTCATCATATACAATGTATGTTGGGGCTGCTGACTAAATAAAGTAGGAAGTGGGCCACCGCGATACCTAAATTCACCATCATAATCATCTTCTACAATCCAAAATTGCTTTTGAGCAGCCAGTTGTAGCAATTGCTGTCTGCGAGGTTCTGACAAAATAACGCCGACTGCACACTGATGGGAAGGTGTGACAAAAGTAAGTTTTGATTGTGGATGAATGTGCTCAACTTGTAAGCCGTACTCGTCAACAGGAACAGGGACAACGTTCATACGCCGATATTTCATTGTCATCCATGCAGCGGGAAATCCAGGGTCTTCAACAGAAACTGTTTCGCCTTCATGTAAAAGCGCCTGAGCAATTAAATCGATACTATGCTGTGCTCCTGAAGTTAAGATAATTTGATCAATATCAACATGAACTCCTCTTTCGAATGTCAAATATCGTTGAATCTGTTCACGTAGTGGTGTATAGCCATACGGATTGCCATATCCCCAAGTATCTAAATCTGCAACCGCTGATGCCTGTAAAAAAGATTGCCTCCAAATTTTCCGGAAATGCTCGTCCAAGTATGGCTCATGGGGACAAAAATCAATTTCAACATGTTGTTGTTCTGTACCTCTAAACCAATTATTCAATTGATTTACAGCTGTGCTTATGTAAGGTATTTCTGGTGTGGATGGTCCTTGGTGCATAGATTCTTCCTGTGTGCCAGCTTGATAGCCCCATTCACTTACCCTTGTTCCACCACGCCAATTTGTAACAGTGTATCCGCGGCTGAATAACTCCTCATATACAATTTGGATGGTTGAGCGTGAAACACCAACTAATAAGGCAAGTTCTCGAGTTGGGGGTAGTAGCTCTCCAGGCGGCCATTTTCCTGTTGTAATATTATGAATGGCTTGGTCAAGCAATTGCTGCCATATAGGACTCTTATCTTCTCGATTAACTTTTAGCATTTCATTCACTTCCAATCTATAAATCAATTTTGCCTCGGCGTAATTGTAGTTACCTCTTTGCTTTCGCTACAGATAACCCGTGTTGCTGTCGCTGCGCTTTCGCACAGTAAAGATGCTGAATGAAGATAACATTATTAATATGGACTGTTAAATTGCGTGAAAAAGTTATATTAAATACATGCCATAATTTGAATGCTATCATAAATTGCTTTCTTTTTGCAATGAACCAAAAAATAAACTTTCCTATTTATATGTTTTATTATTAGATAAACAAAGGACCAAATCATAACTAGAGTCCTTTGAAATTGTGTGTTACTATAAAATACAATCATTTAATCATTTATTTAGAAATATATGGAAGTTAAATCCTCCTACAAGTTCTAATCAAAAGTTGTTGCAAAGTATTGATATACCAATTTATAGGCAGAAAATGAGTGAAATATATGTCATACGAAAACAAAATCCTACAAATGAAAAAAATGCTTGGTAAAAAAACTACAACACCAGTCAAACAAGAGAAGCCTGCCACATATCAAAAGCCCGAGACCCCTAGCTATACAGAGCGATGGAAGAGGGCTGGGCTGACAGTTGTAGAAAATGACTTTGGTATTGTTTTTAAGCGGCAGGTTCATTATCCGTATCATTATCAACATGGGGATTATAAGTTGCAATCATTTTTCGAGGCACTAGCCAAATGGCAAGAGGCAAAGTTTGAACATCCCTATGCACTAGATAGCAATGAACAGGTATTATTTTTCGATACGGAAACGACAGGCTTAAAGGGAGTAGGTACACAAATTTTTCTTCTCGGTTTTTTAGAGGTTTCAGATGAAAGCTTTATTTTAACGCAATATCTACTTGCAGATCCAGCACACGAAGCAGCATTACTTTTTGAGTCAAAGCTTTGGCAAAAAACAGCAACGGTCATTACCTACAATGGCAAAAGCTTTGACTGGCCACAGCTGGAAACGCGTTGGACGCTCCACCAAAAAGAACTACCTAAATTACGTTCACAACGACAAATCGATTTGTTGCATAGTTCAAAGCGTTTATGGAAAAATGATATGGAACGGATGAAGTTAAAATCGGTGGAAGAGGAGAAGCTTGGCTTTTCACGCATTGCTGATATTCCAGGCTATCTCGCACCTATTATCTATTTAGATGCTATTAAAAGTGGTATGCCTGATGCACTGATGAAAGTACTGCTTCATAATGAGTGGGATTTACTTTCACTAATTACACTCTATTCTCACTCCACAAACTTGTTGTTTGAAGAGTCGAATGATGAATCTGCTAATACCTTCACCAATATTGGGAAATGGTATGCAGATTTAAAGGAGAGCACTCAAAGTGTGAGGATATTGGAAAAGGTAACTTCGCAATTTGATGCACTTGAAGCAGGACATGCTCAATATTATTTGGCCTTACAACACAAAAGAAATAAAAAGTTTAACGAAGCTATTGATGCCTTTGTGGCTTCACTTCATTTCATTGATTCACGAAAAAAGTTGCATGCTTTAGAACAGCTAGCCATAATCTATGAGCATCAGATAAAAGATTACGAACAGGCCCTTTATTATACGCAGGAAGGCATACAATTAATAAAAAGGGATGAGAAATGGAGAGTAGAACAAAAACAGAAATGGGAAATTTCTTGGGCAAAGAGATTATATCGATTAGGAAATAAGAAATAATTTCCCGGGTAAGCGCAAGAAACGACAAGTTTAGCCTTACAATTGGTGTTTACAGACGATATAATGTGGTGAAGTATGCTATAATGATTTCGTGTATGTAGTGTGAGGAAGGGCGATGTGAATGGACATTAAATTAACGTCAAAAATGATCCTTGAAAAGGAATTTAAGAAAAATTTTAAAGGCTACAATGTAGAAGAAGTCGATTCATTTCTTGATGAAATTATTCAAGATTATGAAACTTTTGAAAAAGTGGTGGCCCAACTACGTGAAGAGAACAGACAGCTTAGAGAAGAAATTGATAGTACTCCTAAAAGACAACCTGTTGCATCGACAGCTGGTACGACAAACTTTGATATTTTAAAACGTCTTTCGAATTTGGAAAAACATGTATTTGGCAGTAAGTTATACGAATAATTTTTGTCATTTACATTGTATTTATTATAAAACTCTAGTATAATGTTTCGTATCATCATGAAATTCGAGTAATCGCTGCGGCGCTAGACGTCGTAGAGGAAAGTCCATGCTCACACGGCTCTGAGACGACCGTAGTGTTCGTGCTTACTGAAAAAATAAGGTAAGGCAGCTGTTACAGGCTGACGGCGGAAGGAAAACCTAAGTCTTTTGATATGGTTGAAACTTCCTGAAAGTGCCACAGTGACGAAGCTTGCTTGGAAACTTGCAAGGTGGAACGAGGTAAACCCCACGAGTGAGAAACCCAAATTATGGTAGGGGCACTCTCTAGAAGGAATTGAACGGATAGAGGGACAGAGTTATCTCTGTAGATAGATGATTACTACCCGGTCGTACGAGGTGCAAACTGTTTGAGTACTCGGGAACAAAACATGGCTTATGGAATTTATGATGCTTAACTACGAAATAACAAGCGCTCTCCAATTTGGTGGAGAGCTTTTCTTTTGAGTTTATCTTGATTCAACAGATTTTTATTGTGCGAAAGCGCAGCGACAGCAACACGGGTTTATCTGTGCGAAAGCGCAGCGACAGCAACAGATCTTTACTGTGCGAAAGCGCAGCGACAGCAACAACAACAACACACAACGGAGTGACCAACATCACGTTGGCCCAAAGCCCCCTACGGATGTCACGGATTTTGAAGAGAAGCTTTTTGAGGGAAGTTCGAAAAAATCTAGACGCAATTACGCGGGGCGTAATTTAAGAACATGGTACTTGTTAATCATGGCTAGACATGCGCGATAAACGTTTAAGAATAAGGCAACATACTGTTTGTTATGCCTCTGTCTCTACGCATCTAAGCAAAACATCTGAAACTGTTATCGCAACGATGTACATATTTGTCTACAAACTAGTAGGCTGCGCATAGGCGCTATTCTATAAATGAGGGTAGTTTAGAGAGAGAGAATGGAGCGGAAACATGAACGGAGCGAACGATTGGAATAGTCAGGGGAAACTTAATTCGATTTCCAAATACCCCACTGCCTTAATTACAAAAATCTTCGAAAATGTCTCTGAAGGCATAATGATTACGGATAAAGATAAAAAAATTGAAATGGTGAATCCTGCATTTGAATTTGTAACAGGCTATAAGCGTGACGAAGTTATTGGAAAAACGCCTGCGGTGCTACAATCAGGTGTACACGAATTAAATTTTTATCTAGAAATGTGGCAAAAAATACGACAAGATGGCATTTGGCAGGGAGAAATATGGAATCGTCGGAAAACCGGAGACGTTTATCCAGAATGGTTAACAATTATTGGTGTAACCAATGATAAGGGTGAAGTTACAAATTACTGTGGTATTTTCACGGATTTATCTGAAAGAAAAATAGTTGAGAATGAGTTAGAGAAACGTTTGTTAACAGACTCATTAACGGAAGTATCCAATCGATTTGCTTATATTGAAAGAATGGATGGTCTTCTAGAATCTACTTCTACTATCTCCCATTCAGTTCAACATGCTGTCTATTTTTTAGATTTAGACAGATTTAAGCAAATAAATGATACATTAGGCCATGCGGTTGGTGATACGATTTTAGTAGAAGTGGCAAAGCGTATCAAAACATTGTTGAAGAATAAAGATATCATTGCAAGGTACGGTGGCGATGAGTTTATTATTACGTTAACCAATGTAAAAAATGTTAAAGAAGCAGCAAAATTTGCTGAGCAAATTATTGGTATAATTGAAAAGCCTTTGGATATAAATGGGCAGAATGTTTTTATCTCTACAAGTGTCGGTGTAAGTATGTATCCAGTAGATGGCGAAACTACAGAGCAATTAATTCATTGTGCAGATAAAGCAATGACCTATTCTAAAAAGAATGGTCTTAACGGCTATTCGTTTTATTTTAAAGAATTACAAACTGATTCACAGCGCGTGTTATTATTGGATTCAGAACTACGAAAAGCTATTGAAAATCGTGAATTTGACCTTCATTTTCAACCAAAAATATCTGTTAAAAATGAACAGATTCAGGGCTTAGAGG
This sequence comes from Lysinibacillus sp. UBA6686, assembly GCF_002455205.1. Taxonomy (NCBI): domain Bacteria; kingdom Bacillati; phylum Bacillota; class Bacilli; order Caryophanales; family Bacillaceae; genus Lysinibacillus; species Lysinibacillus sp. UBA6686. Next base: position 33,604 of record NZ_DKJS01000067.1, read on the forward strand.
CACTAGTAAGATGGAATAATGAACGGCTAGGTTTTGTATCGCCAGCAGAATTTATTCCATATGCCGAGGAAACGGGATTAATCATTCCATTAAGCGAAGTCATTATAGAAAAAGCTTGTGAGGCAGTATTGGAGATGCAACAGCATGGACGCAAGTTACCTATTGCCATCAATATATCAAGCATTCACTTTAAACAACAAAACTTTTTAGAGTCGATTCAAGCGATATTAGAGCGTTACAATATGCCTGCTAACAATTTTGAGATAGAAGTAACAGAACGCACGGTTATGAATAGTGCAAATGAAACAATAAGCAAGCTAGTGCGACTTAAAAAAATGGGCTTTAAAATTTCAATTGACGATTTTGGAACGGGCTATTCATCTCTGAGCTATTTAGTGCGATTCCCGCTTGATTGTTTAAAAATTGATCGCAGCTTTATTCAACATATTGCCTCGCTCGATGAAAAACAGGCTGTAGTAGATGCGATTATCCAAATGTCCCACCGCCTAAAAATGAAAGTGGTTGCGGAGGGTGTAGAACAGGCACAACAAGTGGATATACTACGTAAAATGAACTGTGATATTATTCAAGGCTACTATTACAGCAAACCACTACCATTAAATGAGCTAATTGAATTTATGGAGTTTTGGGAAATCGAGCATCAAGGAAGGAATTAGCATATGGCAAATTATAAATTAGTAGCAACGGCTGCGATGGGCTTAGAGGCAATTGTAGCGCAAGAGGTTAAGGCGCTTGGCTATGAAACAACAGTAGATAATGGAAAAGTCTATTTTGAAGGTGATGAAACAGCCATTGCACGAACAAACTTATGGTTACGTGTGGCAGACCGAGTAAAAATTGTTGTGGGTCAATTTCCTGCAACATCTTTTGAGCAATTGTTTGAAAGTGTAAAGGCTTTACCTTGGGAAAAATACCTGCCAGTAGATGCAGCTTTTCCAGTATCGGGCAAGTCTGTCAAATCAAAATTATTTAGTGTACCGGATTGCCAGGCAATTACAAAAAAAGCAATTGTAGAGCGTATGAAGCAGCACTATAAGCGTTTAGGGTTTTTGGATGAATCTGGTGCTACCTATAAAATTGAAGTTTCAATCTTAAAAGATATGGCTACACTTACTATTGACACATCCGGTGCTGGGCTACATAAGCGTGGCTACCGTCAAGCACAAGGTGAGGCGCCATTAAAAGAAACATTAGCGGCTGCTCTTGTGCAAATTTCAAAATGGAATCCGAATCGACCGTTCGTTGACCCATTTTGTGGTTCGGGCACAATTGCTCTTGAGGCTGCTATGCTTGGACAAAATATTGCACCCGGCTATAACCGTGAATTTATTTCAGAGGCTTGGCCATGGATGAAGGCAAAAATGTGGGACGAGGTACGGAACGAGGCAGACAGCTTAGCAAATTATGAGCAACCATTGGAAATTTTTGGGTCTGATATTGACCATCGTATGGTGAGTATTGCGCAAGAAAATGCACTTGAGGCTGGCTTTGGTGAAATAATTACGTTTAAGCAAATGCAAGCACGTGATTTTACGACACAGCTTACAGATGGCGTTATGATTGGTAATCCGCCATATGGTGAACGTATTGGTGATGTTGAAGTTGTAGAGCAGGTGATTCGTGACTTGGGAACAATCATGAAGAGCTATCCAACCTGGTCTGTGTATATGTTGTCCTCCATGAAAAACTTTGAGGAATTGTATGGTCGTCAAGCGACGAAGAAACGTAAATTATTCAATGGTTTCATTGAAACGAATTATTATCAATTCTGGGGACAAAAATCTAAAAGAGATTAAACAATGATAACGGAAGATAAGATTTTTTTCTTATCTTCCGTTTCGTCGCGTATAATAGGACCAGATAGTTAGAGGGGGAACGTCAATTGCGTAAATCTTTACCTTTTGCATTAACAAAGGATCGTTCATTTTTTGAGTCATTAGGTGACTGGATGGGCGACGTCCTTTATGATGAATTGCCTGAAAAAGGCTTTGAATGCCGTGATGAGCAAATTTTTATGGCCTATCAAATAGAGCAGGCTCTAAAAGAAAAAAATGTGCTTTTTGCTGAGGCGGGTGTAGGAACTGGGAAAACGATTGCCTATCTTCTACCAGCTGTATCCTATGCACGTTATACTGGTAAACCAGCCCTTATTGCCTGTGCTGATGAAACTTTAATCGACCAGCTAGTAAAAGAGGGCGGAGATATTTATAAATTACAGAAAACGTTAGGGCTTGACATTGATGTGCGCTTAGCAAAATCAAGAGATCAATATTTATGCCTAAAGCGCTTTGAAGAGGCAGAAAAAGTAGAGACTGATGAATGGATTGATGATATTGCATTTTCTATACCTGATGGTGTATATGCTCAAGGATCGATGATTGCCATTCAGCCCTATGGAGAGCGTAGTGATTATTCAACAGTCAGTGATGAAGATTGGCAAAAAGTGAACTATAATGCCATTATGCAGTGCTCTGTATGTGATCAACGTAATCGATGTGGTCAAACACTACATCGTGCACATTATCGTAAATCAACGGATCTTATTATATGTTCACAAGATTTCTTGATGGAGCATTTGGCTACAAAGGAATCCCGTGAGCGTGAAGGGCAATTGGCGCTATTACCAGAAGTATCTATGATTGTGCTAGACGAGGGGCATCTTTTAGAATATGCTGCTCAAAAAGCAATGACGTATAAAGTGCAGGCGACAACAATAGTTAAACTTCTAGAACGTTTAATGGTAGATGGTGTGCGAGAGCGGACACTGTATGCGATGGAAAAACTACAAGATGATCATGAGTTATTTTTCGATCAGCTTCGTGATGATTTAGTTGCTTCTAAAGAGGAGCGTAAACGTATCAATAAATCGCCAACACTATTAAAGTATGGAAAACAATTAGTTGACGATGTAGAAACATTACTCGAAGAATTTGTTTTTGAATCAGAGATGTATATGATTCCGGAATACGAATTGAATATGGCTGAGGAATATTTAGAACAATACCAAGCATCCTTACGTATTTTTATTGCGCAGGGTGATGCTGTTGATTGGTTAGAGGAAACGGACGGGGAAGAAACACTCGTTATCATGCCACGACTTATTACAGAAGTTTTAGCAGAAAAATTATTCTCTAAAAAACTTCCAATTGTCTTTTCATCAGCGACATTGTCTGTTAATAAGGATTTTTCATATATTTCCTATAGCTTAGGAATTCGGGACTATCAATCATTTTCTGTTCCATCGCCTTTTGACTATGAAGAAGTCATGAGAATTTATTTACATGAGCTTTCTCAAAAGGAGAAGACATCGCGTGTTCAACAGCTTTTACGTGATGGAGAAAAAACGTTAATATTATTTAAATCCAAACAAGCTATGCTAGATTTTAAAGCTGAATTACCACTTATGGAAAGGGTGTATATGGCTTTTGAAGGAGATCGTGAGCTTTCAGCCATTGTTCGTGATTTCCAGGATGGTACCGTCAAAATATTATGCTCCTATCATTTATGGGAGGGTCTTGACTTACCAGAGGAGGCATTAACACGTGTCATTATTTATGACTTGCCTTTCCCACCACATGATCCATTATTTGATGCAAAACGTACGTTTGCAGAAAATCCGTATGAAGAGGTAGAATTACCATTTATGCAATTGCGTTTACAGCAAGGAATGGGGCGCTTAATCCGTACTTCAAACGATCATGGGGATATTCATATTTTATTAAATGAACAAGAGGCTTCTCAACGTAAAACATTTGAAAATATTTTAGCTGTTACACCAGAAATAAAGTAAGAAAAAGCGGGTTTGCTTAAGTTTGCAAGCCTGCTTTTTGTTATATCGAAATAATAAAATTAGCATGAAATGCAGATGGAAATGAAAAAAGTGTTGAATATTTCTCTTTTAAGCTATATAGTTCTTTGTAATGCAACGAAAATTATTAAAATAAATTATTTTTTTTGTTGAAAATAATTTTGCAAAAGGTTTATAATGATGACAAGAAATTATACGAATAGTCATTTTCAAGTTTGATTATTCTATGATAGGGGTGTTGAACCTGTCGAACATTCGAACATTGTGTAGTCAATATACAAACTTATCTTCAACAGATATAGAAAAGCTATTAGAAATAGAAACTACACTTTCCTATTATGCAGAATTGACAGATTGCTATATGTTTATAGATTGTATGTTGGAAAATCTACCACATGCAATTGTCGTGGCAGAAGCATTCCCCAAAAAAGAAAGACATTTATACGAAAAGTCTGTTATTGGAAAATTTGTTTTTGAGAGTTTTGAGCCAGCAGTATTTGCTGCTTTTAAAAATAAAGAAAAATCATCCATTTCTAGAGCCATCACACAAGAAGGTATAACTGTTGAACAAAATGTTGTCCCTCTCTTTAATAACGAGCAACAGGTTATTGCCGTGTTAATTCAGGAAAAAAAGGTGGAAATGAAAACAACACCGAAAGATGATTTTCAAAATATGCCCTTTGCTTTAATTGAGCATATTGTTGAACCAAATTCTCAACCAATACCAGTCGTTTCTGATTTGTTAGTAGAATCTATTATTCTTACTAATCATGAGAACAAAGTAATTTATAGTAATCCTGCAGGCTATCGATTTATTTCAGAGCTTTCGGGGTTGGAACATTTTGACAATGTTGCATTGAATAAGATTTTGCCATTTTTACAAGAGGTTTATGATAAAGGCGATGATGTCTTTTTCTTAGAAATTACGATTGATCGTAAATCTTTCATTGTGAAAAAAATTCCTATTCGCAGTCAAAATGATAAAGTAACACTTCTCATTATTCATGATCTGACAGAGCTAAAGCTGAAAGAAAATGAACTGATGATGAAAACATTTGCTATACGAGAAATTCATCATCGTGTAAAGAATAATTTACAAACAGTTACAAGCCTATTGCGTTTGCAAATGCGAAATGACTTGTCAGCTTCCAATGCAAGTGCTTTTCAAGAGGCATTAAATCGAATATATAGTATTTCATCGGTCTATGAACTAATTTTAGAGAATGAGGATAATGCGGAAGAGAAAGTAGACGTTATCGCGTTATCTAAGAAAATTGGACATAAGATGGTGGGAACAGCCAATACACCTTCCATTCAATTAGTCTTTCATCATGAAGACATTCAGTTATTCTGTCATTCGAAGAAGGCTGTATCTCTCGCGCTAATCATTTGTGAGCTACTACAAAATGCATTGAAATATGCTTTTGTTGGTCGTGAGGAAGGTACAATCGACATTCAATTTTTACAGGATGCTTCCGTCATTTCACTTCATATTTCTGACAACGGCGTTGGGATGCAAGAGATGAAGGCATCATTTGGAATGGAGATAATAACAAGACTTGTTGAATATGATTTAGCTGGCACATTTACAATTATCCCTAGTGAAGAAGGTACACATACTCAAATTCAGTTTCCTGTAAGTGAGGAGGTATTTATCCTAAATGACTAGGAAAGTAATGATTGTCGAAGATGAGTCACTAATTGCTATTGATTTAAAATTTATGCTTGAAGATAATGGCTACGAGGTAGTGGCACAAGCAAACAATGGAGAATCGGCAATTGAGCTGGCTTTTGCACACAAGCCTCAGTTAATCCTAATGGATATTAAAATGCCTAAGCTAGATGGATTAAAGGCTAGCAAAATTATTGAACAGCAATTGGGAATTCCAGTGCTATTTATATCAGCGTATAGTGAAAAAGAGTTGCTTCTATACATGAAGCAAGATAATATTTTAGGATATGTTATGAAACCGTTTTCTGAGAAAAATGTCCTTCCAGCGTTGGAAGTAGCATTTCATCAAATTGATAAATTCAACCGTTTAAACGGTGAATTACTGCATAAACAAACAGAATTAGAAAAACGCAAAATTATCGAACGTGCAAAAGGTTTACTGATGCAGTCAGAAAATCTTAGCGAGGATGAGGCGTATAAAAAAATTCGAAATGAAAGCATGCAGACTCAACAGGAAATGGTGACGATCGCGAAACGAATTATTAATACCTTACAAGTAAATAGTTGAAGCAAAGACGCTTTAAAGAGATTTCTTCTTTAATGCGTCTTTTTTTATATAGATTTATCAAAAACAAAGGGGTGATGAGTAGGATGGCAATGATAGGAACGATCATCGTTTATATTATTATGATTTGTGCTGTTTTAGGGGCAATCGGAGCGATTCGAGATGCTGAGTATGGGATTGGTAAGGAATTTATGAATGGTATCCATACAGTTGGTCATATTTTCGTCCCAGCAGCAGGGATCATGGCTGCTATACCTTACTTAACATGGTTTATTAGTCATTTTATTAGTCCAATTTTTGAGTTAATTGGTGCGGATCCTGCCATTGCAGCGACAACTATTTTAGCTTCGGACATGGGCGGCTACCAATTAGCCAATGCTTTAAAAGAGTCATATGAGGGATGGGTAATGGCTCTAGTTGTTGGGTTTATGTCAGGGGCAACCATTGTATTCTCAATTCCGATGGGTCTTGCGATGTTAGATAAACGTGATCATAAATATATGGCATTAGGTATTATGGCAGGCGTTTTAACAATTCCAATTGGGGCATTTATTTCATCTATCATGATTGTGCTTTTCAATACAGAGGTTCGTGAAGTAATTAGTACAACTGAGGCACCAACATATGTATTTGCTATTTCTGTGTTACAAATTTTAATTAATTTATTGCCTTTATTTATTTTCGTTATCTTAATTGCGTTAGGACTAAAGTTAATTCCAAATGGCATGATTAAGGGCTTCATGATTTTTGGGCGTGTTATGGATGCTGGTATCAAGCTTGTGCTGGTGTTCTCTATTGTAGAAATTTTCACAGGAATCTTTTCGAAGGTTTTTGGAGCGTGGGGCTTTGATCCGATTATGGCAGATGAGATCGATCAATTCCGAGCGTTAGAAACAGCTGGGTATATTGGAATTATGCTAGCAGGTGCATTCCCGATGGTGTACTTAATTAGAAAATATGCATCGAAGCCTTTAGAGGCAGCAGGGAAAAAACTAGGCTTATCATCAGTAGGAAGTGCGGGTATTTTAGCAACAATTGCTAATATTTTGGCAATGTTTACACTGATTCGTCATATGCCACCAAAAGATAAAGTTATTAATATTGCCTTTGGGGTTTGTTCGGCATTTTTACTTGGAGATCATTTATCGTTTACGGCTAACTTCCAGCCAACCATTATTTTACCTGTTATCGCTGGGAAGTTTTTAGCTGGTGTGATTGCGATTATTCTAGCCTATAAATTGTCTGTACCAACAGCTTTAAGATTGGAACAGGAAGATCGCAAGGCAGGCATTATTAAAGAAGGAGAATACCAAACAGACAATAAGTCTTAATAATTTGAAGAAAGAGGTGATGACGTGTGAGTGAAGAAAAAAAGCGGTTTATACAGGAGTTTGTGCCCGGTAAGCAACTAACATTAAGTCATCTAATCGCAAATCCAGATCCAGATATGTTTCAAAAGCTTGGTATTCAAGAAGCAGGTGCGCTTGGCATTATGACATGTACGCCTAGTGAAACAGTGATTATTGCTGGTGATTTAGCCACAAAGTCAGCCAACGTAAAACTAGGTTTTTTAGATCGCTTTACAGGCAGTCTAGTGATTGTTGGTAGTGTCTCTGAGGTGGAAATGGCGATGTTAGAAATTAACCGTTTTTTATCAGAAATGCTAGGCTATACACCATCAAAAATAACGAAGTCATAGGATGTGCTGCCGTATGAAAAATCGAGTAATGATAATAGGCGGTGTGCAAGCAGGTAAGTCAACGCTAATGAATGCATTATTAGGGAAAGATAGACAAGCCAAAAAAACGCAAGCTCTCGTTTTTGATGATTGGATTGTAGATACGCCCGGAGAATATATTGAAAATCCAATGTATTACAGAAATATTATGGCAACATCACTTGAAGTAACACATGTGATTTATTTGCAGGATGCCACGTCATCGAGGAGTGTTTTTCCTCCACAATTTAGTTTAGGCATTCCAAAGATTCAAATTGGCGTGATTACAAAAATTGATGCGCCTCTTGCAGATGTTGATAGAGCAACAGCATTATTACAAAATGTCATGACACACGGTCCTATTGTCAAAACTTCTTCATGGCAAAATCTTGGTATTGAGTTGATTGCACCACTAATTCAGCTTAATACTGACGAAGAAATTCGCCAATTTGTCAAGGATCGTGATAGCCCTTATCTCATATATAGCTCTTAGCAGCGAGAGGGAGGAGTAAGTTGAAGACAGAAAAAATTTATAGTGCAGGTATTGATATTGGAACTAGTACAACAAAAATGGTTGTTAGTAGTTTTCTGTTGAAAAATGTTGCAGGGATAACGCATGTGCCACGGATCGAAATAATTGAAAAAAAGGTGTTACATCAAAGTCCTATTATTAAAACGCCATTTATCAATCACGAAATTATTGATATGGCAAAGATCGAGCAATTTATATTTCAGCAATATCAACTTGCTCAAATTTCACCAGCAGAAATCTCTACAGGAGCCATTATTATTACAGGTGAATCTGCTACAAAGGAAAATGCCAGTGAGGTTATCCACGCAATTTCGGACTCAGCCGGTCATTTTTTAGTGGCAACTGCTGGTCCTGACTTAGAAGGAATTATTGCTGCTAAAGGTGCAGGTACAGTGCAACAATCAAAAAATACTGCGAAAGTTATTGCGAATATTGATATCGGTGGCGGTACCGCGAATATTGCAGTTATGCAGTTTGGTGAGGTTATTGGTACATGCACTCTTCATGTTGGTGGTAGACTCATAGAATTTCACAATGGGAAAATTCAATCAATTTCACCACCGATTAAGAAGCTAATGGAAAAGTGGTCACACCCTTTACAGCTTGGTGATTCAGCTAGTGATGCTCGTGTGGCACAGCTTATTCAAGAATTGGTAAGCACATTAGTGAAAACGCTAAATGGTCAATTAACAGATGAGCACCATCCATTACTGTTAGGTCATTTACCTAACTGGGTTAAGCCAGTTGACGCTATTGTCTTTTCTGGTGGTGTAGCTTCCTGTATCTATGAAAATGATTGTACACAGCGTCAGTACGATGATATCGGCGAAAGTTTAGCGAAAATGTTAGTACAGCACGAGCAGCTACAATCATTTTTATGGCTACAGCCTGAAGAAACTGCTCGTGCTACGGTAACGGGTGCAGGTATGCAAACAACAGAAATAAGCGGGGCAACCATTCAGGTGGATGAAGATGTACTACCACTGAAAAATGTACCAGTGTTCAATTGCCATATGAATACAGCTACAAAAGTATTTGATGAGACGGTGAAGATGGCAGTGGAAAGAGCAGATGCCCTATTTTCCACACAGGACAATCGTTCACCATTTGCCCTCTATTTTAGCGAATTACCGTATTTAAGCTTTCATGATGTACATGCATTAGGCGAGGCCATTTTACAGCACTTGGCAACAAGATGCTCCAAGGAAATACCAATTATCATAGTCATTCAATCAGATTATGCAAAGATTATTGGGCAAACCATTCAGGCAATTAATTCAACGGTTCCAATTATTTGCATCGATCAAATCAAAGTGGAGACAGGTGATTACATCGATATAGGAGAGGTTCTGCCATCTGGCGTTGTTCCTGTTGTTGTGAAAACTCTTGCCTTCCACTCAAAGTAAGGAGGATGAATGTGAATCTATCAGTGATATTTGGTGGAGAAAAATATAATTTTAAATCATTAAAAGATGTCATGGCTAAGGCCAATGAAGAAAAATCAGGCGATCAGCTAGCTGGTATTGCAGCTGAAACCGTTCAACAACGTATCGCAGCAAAGGCTGTGCTAAGTGAGCTTTTAGTAAAGGATATCCGAGAAAATCCATTAGTGCCGCAAGAAAATGATGAGGTTTCACGCATTATCGAGGGCGACATAAATGAGCAAATATACGGAGAAATCAAAAACTGGAGTATCGAGCAGCTTCGCGAATATATTTTATCGAATGATACAGGTGATCGTGAATTAAAGCGTTTAAGCAAAGGCATGAATTCTGAAATTATTGCTGCTGTCACTAAGCTTATGTCCAATCTAGACCTGGTTCATGCAGCCAATAAAGTAGAAATACTGTCAACTTGTAATATTACCATCGGACAAAAGGGCACCCTTTCATCTCGATTACAGCCCAACCATCCAACAGACAATATAGACGGCATTATTGCCTCCCTAAAAGAAGGTTTGTCCTATGGTATTGGGGATGCTGTTATCGGCATAAATCCAGTGGATGATTCTGTTGAAAGTGTCAAAAAAGTATTAACTGCTACAAAAGAATTCATCAATGATTGGTCGATTCCTACGCAAAACTGTGTGTTGGCACATATCACAACACAAATGAAGGCCATTAAGCAAGGCGCTCCAGCAGATATGATTTTCCAAAGTATTGCTGGAACAGAAATAGCTAACCGTTCCTTCGGTATTTCAGCTGACTTAATTAGGGAAGCAGAGGAGCTTGTGAAGAAGCAGGGCACTGGTACTGGTCCGAATTTATTCTACTTTGAAACAGGACAAGGCTCGGAGCTTTCAGCAGAGGCACATATGGGAATTGATCAAGTAACCCTTGAATCACGTAACTATGGATTTGCAAGACATTTTAATCCTTATATCGTTAATACGGTTGTTGGCTTTATTGGACCTGAGTATTTATACAATAACAAACAGGTTATACGTGCTGGTTTAGAAGACCACTTTATGGGCAAGATGCATGGCATTCCAATGGGTGTTGATATTTGTTACACAAACCATATCAAGGCAGATCAAAATGATATTGAGGATTTAAGTGTTTTACTCACAGCGGCTGGTGTCAACTTCATTATTGCTGCGCCTATGGGCGATGATGTCATGCTGAACTATCAGTCAATGAGTTTCCATGATGTTGCTACATTACTTCAAACATTTGGTAAAAAACCAGCGCCTGAATTTTTAGCATGGCTTGAGAAAATGGGCATTTATGAAAATGGTCGTCTTTCAGCAAGAGCTGGCGATTTATCTTTATTTGAAAGGTAGGTGAGTCCATTGAATGAACAATTAGTATCAATGATTACACAGCTTGTGGTAGAAAAGCTGGGGAATAATGTGTCAGATAATTCAACAAATCAAACAACTGTAGATGCTGAGGAACCAAAGGAAACACTTATAAAATTTTATGATACAGTAACAAGTCAACAAGAGGAAGTCCCAAGTCTAATCCAAACAAATGAACCATTAATTAAGCTTTATCATCAGGAATCGTTCCAGTCAGAGGGTTCGCAAGGCCAGGCAAATTACTTTGACCCTCCCTATAACGTAGGAGCTATTCAACCCTTTAGCTTTGAAGCTGATGAAGTGTCTGAAAGTGTACAAGCAGCTAAACAGCATACCCCTGCAAGAATAGGTGTTGGCAGAGCTGGAACAAGACCTAAAACAAAAACATGGTTAAAATTTCGACTCGATCATGCAGCAGCAGTTGATGCAGTATATGGTGAAGTGACAGAAGAACTGTTACAAAAGCTGAATGTCTTTCAAGTGACAACGAAGGTAACAGATAAGGAAGAATACATTACAAGACCAGATTTAGGTCGCCGTTTATCAGAGGAAGGAAAAGCATTGATTCAATCCAAATGCAAACTAAATCCAAAGGTTCAAATTATTATTTCAAATGGGTTAAGTGCTAGTGCGATTGAAGAAAATGTACAAGATGTTTATTTAGCGCTACAGCAAAGTCTTAGCAATTTAAATATTGAAATTGGTACGACATTTTATATTGATAAAGGGCGCGTAGCACTAATGGATGAGATTGGTGAGATTTTACAGGCAGAGGTCATCGTTTATTTAATTGGTGAGCGTCCAGGACTTGTATCAGCTGAATCCATGAGTGCTTACTTATGCTATAAGCCGAGAATTGGCACAGTGGAGGCAGAGCGAATGGTGATTTCAAACATTCACAAAGGTGGAATTCCACCATTAGAGGCTGGAGCGTATCTAGGTACAGTCGTACAAAAAATCCTGCAATACCAGGCAAGTGGCGTAGATCTTGTCGCTAAAGAAGGTTAGGGGGCCAAAAGATGACACCTCAAAAAATAATGGCACAAATTTTGGCGATGCAAACCATTCCAAGAGTGAATAGTGAATTAGCAGAGCAGCTAGATTTAAAGCCTTATCACCATAGCATTGGGCTTGTCACATTGACAATTGATGATGTTGGGTATGTTGCCATTGATGAAGCAACGAAAAAGGCAGATGTCGATGTTGTCTATGCGAAAAGTTTCTATGCGGGAGCAGCTCATGCATCTGGCCCATTGTCAGGGGAAATGATTGGCATCATTGCTGGAAGCTCGCCTGACGAGATTCGTAGCGGTCTTGATGCTATTCAACAAAAAATTGAGTTTGATACGTATTTCGAGGCGATTAATAACAATGAAAATCACGCCCTATTTGCCCATACAGTGGCAAGCTGTGGGACATATCTTGCCGAGTTGGCGGATGTAAATGTTGGCACACCACTTGCCTATTTAATCGCACCGCCACTAGAGGCAGTAGTTGGATTAGATGCAGCATTAAAGGCGGCAGATGTAGAGTTAAAGGTTTTCTTTGGCCCTCCGTCTGAAACCAATTTTGGTGGCGGCTTATTAAGTGGTAGTCAATCATCTTGCGAGGCTGCGGCAAATGCTTTCAGAGAAGCTATTGAAAATATAGCTAGAAATCCAGTGATTTAGAAAGGAGGCGGCTTTATGGCCACGTTAGACAAAGATTTATTTGCAATTCAAGAAATGAGAGATGCCGTTAAACATGCTAATACCGCACAGGCTGCCTACATGCAATTTTCACAGCAGCAAGTAGATAGCATTGTGAAGGCTGTTGCAGATGCTGCCTTTAAGGAAGCAGACCGTTTAGCAAAAATGGCTGTGCAGGAAACAGGGATGGGTATCCCTAATCATAAAAAAATGAAAAATGAAGTAGCTTCACGAGATGTCTATGAAGATATTAAAGAATTAAAAACGGTTGGTATTGTAGGCTATGATCGGATAAAAAAAGTGGCAGAGATTGCGAGTCCTTTTGGGGTCATCGCAGGTATTGTGCCAACAACGAATCCAACATCTACAGCCATCTTTAAAACGCTAATCTCATTGAAAACAAGAAATGGTTTAGTGCTTAGTCCACATCCATATGCCGTGAAATGTACAAAAGAGGCGTTAGATGTTTGCCGAGTAGCTGCTGAGAAAGCAGGTGCACCAGAAGGATTGTTGCAATGCTTAACAATGTCTTCAATGGAGGCTACGCAGCAACTAATGAAGCATCCAGATATTCACTTAATTCTAGCGACTGGTGGCGGAGCATTAGTGAAAGCTGCCTATAGTTCAGGAAAACCTGCTTATGGCGTAGGACCAGGAAATGTTCCAGCGTATATCGAAAAATCTGCAAACATTCAAAAATCTGTGCGTCAACTTGTGCAAAGTAAATCATTTGATAATGGCACAATTTGTGCAACAGAGCAGGCCATTATTGTGGATAGGGTGATTGCTGAACAAGTACAAACGGAATTAAAGAAAAACGGTGCCTATCTATTAAATGCTGAAGAAAAAACTAAAATGGAAAAATTGATTTCACCTGTTCCTGGAAAGGTAAATCCACAAATCGTAGGTAAATCAGCTACTTGCTTAGCGGATTCAGTTGGCATCACTGTACCAGAAGATACAAAAGTACTTGTTGGGTTGGAAACGATGATTGGTAAAAATATTCCGTTTTCGCTTGAAAAACTATCACCAATCTTTGCTCTCTATATAGTAGAAAACAGTACAGAAGCGAAGCAAGTCATGATTGACCTTTTAAATATTGGTGGACGTGGACATTCATGCTCGATTCACACTGAAAATACAGCATTAGCTGAACAATTCTCTGTTGAATTACCTGTCTCACGTATTGTAGTCAATACTTTATCATCGATTGGCGCAGTAGGTGGCACAACAGGATTAGCACCATCATTTACATTAGGCTGTGGTACATTTGGCGGAAATATCACGTCGGATAACATTACAGCAAGACATCTTTTAAATATCAAACGTATGGCTTATGGCATTAAAGATGTAGAAGTGCCAAAACCAGAGTTTGAAGTACAGTCCTTTGTCGAGTCGGTTGTATCACAAGAGCCTGCTCTCGATACAACAATGGTTCAACAAATCGTTGATCAGGTATTAAAACAAATCACATTACAAAATAAATAATTTGGAGGAATGACAAATGAGTACAGCATTAGGAATGGTAGAAACAAAAGGTTTAGTAGGAGCAATTGAAGCAGCAGACGCAATGGTAAAGGCGGCAAGCGTTAACTTAGTAGGAAAAGTACATGTTGGTGGCGGTATCGTAACAGTTCTAGTACGAGGAGATGTAGGTGCAGTAAAAGCAGCAACAGATGCAGGTGCAGCAGCAGCTCAACGTGTAGGAGAGCTATTATCAGTACATGTAATCCCACGTCCACACCACGAATTAGAAATGATTTTACCAAAAGCTGAAGCTTAATTTTATCTTCATTCAGCAATTTGTTACTGTGCGAAAGCGAAGCGACAGCACGCCAAGGTGAAATTGATCAGGATGAGAGCTGATCAAAACAAAGGACAGCTCTCGTCCTGTAATGTTACGAAACTATAACTAGATATAGAGGTGGCTAATGTGACAACAGCGACAAAAACATTTCCAGTGGCCGTTTCGGCTCGTCATATCCATCTAAGTGAAGCGGATTTACAAGTGCTTTTTGGTCCAAATGCAACACTGACAAAGGAATTTGACCTATCACAGCCAGGGCAATTTGCTGCGAAAGAGCGTGTCTCGATTGAGGGACCTAAAGGCATTATTCATAATGTCCGTGTACTGGGTCCAGTAAGACCAGCAACACAATTGGAAGTAAGCCGAACAGATGCAATGAAGCTAGGTGTAACACCTCCTTTAAGACAATCAGGTGATATTGACAACTCTGCAGGCATCAAAATAATTCACCAAGATAAAGAGTTAGTTATTCAACAAGGTGTTATCATTGCTCAAGCACATATTCATATGACTGAAGAAGATGCTAAAGCATTGGAAGTACAAAATAATGAATTAGTTTCTGTGGAAGTAGTCAGTGATCGACCTGTTACATTCCGTGGTGTTGTCGTACGCGTTTCAAATGACTTTAGTCTTGAAATGCATATTGATACAGACGAAGCAAATGCTGGTTTTATTGAACAGCAGGCACAGGGAAAATTAGTAAAAGTATTATCGTAAGGAGGAGGCAAGATGCAAGAAAATTTAGTGCAAAAAATTGTGGAAGAAGTTCTGCAACAAGTTTTAAAAAATCAATCTTCCCCTCCACATGACGGTAAAATTCCGATTGGTGTATCCGCACGTCATGTTCATCTTGCGCAAGCAGAGGTGGAACAGCTATTTGGTGAAAATTATCAGCTAACACCTAAATTTGAACTTTCACAGCCAGGGCAATTCGCTGCGGAGGAAACAATCGTGGTTGCAGGTCCAAAAGGATCGATTGAGCGTGTACGTATTCTCGGTCCTGCTCGTTCATTATCGCAGGTAGAAGTGAGCTGGACAGATGCCATGAAATTAGGGCTCAAACCTCCATTAAGAATTTCAGGAGATATACAAGGCTCTAGTCCTGTTACATTGATTGGTCCAAAGGGAAGTGTTGTGTTAAATGAAGGTCTTATTATTGCACAGGCACATATTCATATGTCCCCTACGGATAGTGCGAGATTCAATGTAATAGATGGACAGGCTGTACAAATCAAGGTAGAAGGTATTCGCCCAATTATTTTATCGAATGTGGTCATCCGTGTGTCAGAGCGTTATCGATTAGAGATGCATATTGATACAGATGAAGCCAATGCAGGTTTAATTCAACAAGGAACACTTGCTGAAATCGTTCATCATCAAGTAAATGAGCAGCCTAAACCTGTGAAAGAGCAGTCTTCAGCCGTACAGAAGGTAGAGCAACCATCCGTCTATCATTATGACAAAAAGCTACTTTCACAAATAGAAGTGTTAGAAATAGATGCACAAGAAATTGTCGTACCAAAGAAAACCATTGTGACTGCATTGGCTTATGATAAGTTGCGAGAGTTAAATAAAACATTAACAATCCGTTCAGAGTAAGAAGACAATCTGTGTAGCATAAAGAGGGTGAAGTTCATGCAAATGGGAAGAGTGATAGGCAGTGTATGGGCAACACGTAAGGAGGAGGGGCTGAATGGTTTAAAACTTCTAATCATTCAACCGATAGACTCCAATCAACAGCCGATTCGCACAGAAATTGTTGCAGCTGATCGAATAGGAGCGGGTATCGGTGATGATGTGCTCATTACAAGTGGCGGATCATCACGCTATATTATGAAAGAAAATCCGTTACCAATCGATGCAGTTGTCATAGGTATTATTGATTCTACTGAAGTGATGCGAGGTGAGGAAAATGAGTAGCGCAATTGGAATGATCGAAACTAAAGGATTAGTTGGTTCTTATGAAGCAGCCGATGCGATGATAAAGGCTTCTGATGTCACTATTGTAAAGCAAGAATTTGTTGATGGTGGGATTGTTACAGTTGTCGTGAAGGGCGATGTTGGCTCTGTACAGGCAGCAGTTGAGGTTGGAAAAGAGGCAGCCAGACGCGTTGGAGAATTATTAGGTGCTCATGTAATTCCGAGACCTGATGAAGATGTTTTTCAAATGATTAAAGGACCAGAGGCACCGAAGAAAAAGCCGGCTTCTACACCTACAACACGTGCTAAAAAAACAACCGAAGCCACACATGCGACAGATAATCGAGGTGAAGCATAATGGCATTTCGTAAAAGTAAAATAGCTGTTATTGGAGCTGGTCATACTGGCGCAACATTAAGTCTATTTTTAGCACAAAAAGAGCTAGGTGATGTGATCCTGCTAGATATTCCAGATGCAGAAAATCCAACAAAGGGAAAGGCGTTGGATTTATTACAAACAGGTCCCATTGAAAAATTTAATGTGTCCATTAAAGGGACAAGCAATTACGAGGATATTGCTGGTGCTGATATTGTCATAATTACAGCAGGTATCCCTCGTAAACCAGGCATGAGTCGTGATGATTTAGTCACTACGAATGCAAAAATTATTCAACAAGTATCAAGACAAATTAAGCACTTTGCACCTAACAGTATCGTCCTTGTATTGAGTAACCCTGTTGATGCGATGACATATGTCTGTTATAAAGAAACAGGCTTCCCCAAAAATCGAATCATCGGTCAGTCAGGTGTATTAGATACAGCACGTTTTAACACTTTTATCGCGCAAGAGCTTCAAATTGCCCCAGAGGATGTTTCAGGCTTCGTATTAGGTGGCCATGGAGATGAAATGGTGCCATTGATTCGCTATTCCTATGCTGGTGGTATTCCATTAGAAAAACTAATTCCACAAGCCAGACTCCAGCAAATCGTGGAACGCACACGAAAAGGCGGCGGAGAAATCGTTGGGTTGCTAGGGAATGGTAGTGCTTATTACGCACCAGCTGCTGCATGTGCACAGATGGCCGAAATTATTATGAAGGATCAACGTAAAATCATTCCGTCAATTGCTCTATTAGAAGGAGAATACGGGTACCACGATTTATTTTTAGGGGTACCGACAATATTAGGTGGCAATGGCATTGAATCTGTCATTGAATTACACCTGACAAATGAAGAAAAAACGGCACTCCATCAATCAGCAGAGGCCGTACAACAGGTATTAACCATCTGTCAAAACATTTAATTAGGGAGGTCAGAGACCCTATTAAATGCTACCTTATGGATATATAGATCCCCAATATATATCGATATAAATTTTTATCTTGATTCAGCAAAATACACCTCTATAGGTGGCGAGATGGATGCAATTTTTTTCCTATTCAATGGGTGCATACAAACACTCACTGAATCAAGACAATGCCCCTGGCGGATGTCGCGGATTTTGAAGAGGAGCTTTTCGAGCGAGCTCGAAAAAATCCGGACGCAATTAATGCTGGGGCGTAATTGATGCTAAAATGTTTGATTGGAAACCGAACATTACACTTGAAAGCTAGTAAAAATTCCCCGAATTTATATAGAATAGGAAGCTCTCTTTTGAATGAGGAGAGCTTCTTTTGTTTTGGATAGAATAGTTAAAGTGGTGGATAGAAAAAGAAAACTGACGGATAGAATCATAAAAGTGATGGATAGAACGATTGCTATACTCATAAATCTTGATTGACTTTGCCCTAAGGGGAAGGTGTATAAATGAATGGAGTGAGGTGATGTTGTGCTGTCAATTGGGGAATTTTCGAAAATATGTGGTGTTTCTACAAAAACCCTTCGATATTACGATGAGATTGGGTTGATTAAACCTGATGGGATCAACACTGAAAATGGGTATCGATATTATTCGATTAAGCAATTAAAAAGAATGCTTTTTATCAACCGATTAAAATCCTATCATTTTTCGCTAGAAGAAATTAAAACAATTTTGGAGTTAGAGGAGGATCAGTCCGAAGAAAAGCTTTGTATTACTCTTCATCGCAAAAGGAATGAAATACAGGAAAAACTAAAGGCGTTTGAATATCTTTTACAGCAACTAAATCATGATATTTCAGACCTAGAAAAGGGCGTACCAATCATGTCATATCTTGATGATATTGAAGTACAGCTTGTAGAAACAGAGCCGATGAATATTTTATTTAAGCGACTAATGATGAGAAGTGATGATTATGCGATTGGATATGGCAGGTATTTTAATGAGCTATATGAAAAGATTGCGACGAAAAAACTTACATTACTTGGTAAGCCAATGACGATTTATCATAGTCCTGACTATAATCCTGCTGGCAATGATACAGAGTTTGCTATTCCAATTAAAGAGGTTGTAAATGGGTCGAGAGATTTACCGGGTAGACTTTGTGCCAAATCAATCATAAAGGGAGCTTATCCAGAATTAACTTCTGTATATGCTAATTTGATGAAGTGGATAGATCATGAGGGCTATGAATTAATACAGCCACCATATGAAGTATATCTAACAGACCCAAATCAAACAAAGAGCCCTGAGAATTATGTGACAGAGGTGTATTTTCCCATAAAGAAAAAATAATTGGAGGTCATTATGCGAAAAACCATTAATTGGCAAAGGATTGAGCCGGAAATCGTCAGAGTGAACAGTGATAAGCTTTCAAAGCTTGAATCAATTATAAAAAATGACTATAGCAATATAAATGGTCTTGTGATTGTTAGAGATGGCTATTTAGCCTATGAAAAATATTTTAATGATAAAGGACCAGATGATATGCAGCATGTAGCATCTGTTACAAAAAGTATCATATCTGCTCTTATCGGTATTGCAATTGAGGCAGGATATATTCAAAGCACTGAACAGAAGGTGCTGGATTTTTTTCCTGAATATAATGCTGTAGATTCGTACAAACAACATATTACGATTCGCCATCTTCTTACAATGACAGTACCCTATCCCTTTGAGGACTGGCATGAGCCACTTGATGTTCTATGCCAACAACAGGATTGGGTAACGTATATCCTTGATAGTATGGGGAATGAGGGAGATTTAGGTACTTTTAAATATTCTACTGCTGGAGCCCATTTACTTTCTGCTATTATAACGCGAAGCACAGGCAAAAGTACTCGAGCTTTTGCAAATGAGCATTTGTTTAAACCACTTGGTATGAAAGAAATACCTGATTTTCAAATGGGGTCCTATGAGTTTGATGATTTATTCGGAAAAAACGTGAAAGGATGGGTGCATGATCCAAACGGTATTTCTACAGGAGGGTGGGGGTTAACCCTTACAACACGTGATATGGCACGTTTCGGTTATCTTTATATAAACAATGGCACATGGGGGAATAACAGAATTCTTTCGAAGAATTGGATAACAGATTCAACGAAGAGGAACCCAAACAATTATGGCTTTTTATGGTGGCTAAGAGAAGATGCTGACCTCTTTACTTATTCTGCAATAGGGGATGGAGGAAATATAATTTGTTGTATACCTCAGCTGAATATGGTGGTTGCCATTGCATCAGAATTTATGTTGCAGCCAAAGGATAGATGGATCTTTATTAAAGAACATATACTTCCTATGATGCATGACTAAATGGTTCACATTCCATTAAGGTCCTTTTCGAAAAACGGATTGGGCTTTGTTTCTTATACTTCCACAAAGTCCATAATATACAAAATTTTCGAAAATATGATAAACTAATAGCGTAAAAAGGAGGATGATAGCATGACTGTACAACAATTTACAGACTATGTGAAGAAAATGAAGCATTATGAGGAAGCACTGAATGTGATTTATTGGGACATGCGTACAGGTGCGCCAAAAAAAGGATTAGCACAACGCTCAGAGGTAGTTGGAACATTATCAGCCTCCTTATTTGATATGGAAACTAGTGAAGAATTAGGAGACTTATTGAATACACTAGAGTCAAAAAAGGCTGATCTTGATTTCGTAACCCTACGTTTAGTAGAGGAAGTGCGTAAAAAATACGATCAAAATAAGAAAATACCACCAAATGAATATAAGGAATACGTTATTCTTCAATCAAAAGCAGAAACCGCTTGGGAAGAAGCAAAGGCAACTGATAATTTCGCATTATTTCTACCTTATCTAGAACAAATCATAAGCTGGCAGAAGAAATTTATTGGCTATTGGGGTATAAAAAATGGCTCCCCATATAATACCCTGCTAGATTTATATGAACCAGATATGACGACAGATGTGTTAGATCATGTCTTTGGTGAATTACGTCAAACAATTATGTCACTTGTACAAAAAATCGCAGCTTCACCCAATAAACCAGAGACAAGCGTATTATTTAAGCACTTTCCTCGTGAGTTACAACGTGCATTATCACTAGAAATGCTAGCACAGCTTGGCTATGATTTTGATGCAGGACGTTTAGATGAAAGTGTACATCCATTTATGATTGGCTTAAATCATGGTGATAATCGAATTACCACAAAATATGATGAAAACGATTTCCGCTCAGCGATTTTCGGTACCATTCATGAGTGTGGTCATGCGATGTATGAGCAAAATATTGATGAAAAGCTGGATGGTTTGCCGTTAGCAACCGGTACATCAATGGGAATTCATGAATCCCAATCATTATTTTATGAAAACTTTGTCGGTAGAAATGAAAAGTTCTGGGAGCATAACTACGAAAGATTACAGCACTTTTCAGCAGCACAGTTTGGGGATGTAGCATTGGCTGATTTCCTACGTGCCATTAATATGGTGGAGCCATCCTTAATTCGTATTGAAGCGGATGAACTGACATATCCATTACATATTATGATTCGCTATGAAATCGAACGTGATTTATTTAATGGCGATTTGCAGGCAAAGGATCTCCCGCAAGTATGGAATGATAAGTACGAAGAGTATTTAGGTATCCGACCTGAGACAGATGCACAAGGGGTATTACAAGATATGCATTGGTCTGGAGGCATGTTTGGCTATTTCCCATCCTATGCCTTAGGAATGATTTATGCTGCACAATGGAAGCATGCCATGGATAAAGATATTCCAAACTTTGACGAGCTGCTGGAAAAGGGGGAGCTCCTTCCAATTCGAGAATGGCTAACAGATAAGGTCCATCAATATGGTGCTTTGAAAAAGCCGTTTGAATTACTGCAAGAGGCGACAGGGGAGACCTTAAATGCCAACTATTTAGCAAACTATCTACAAGACAAGTACACAACATTATATAAACTTTAAAGAAAAAGCGATTTCTCGAATACAGAGAAATCGCTTTTTTCTTACCATAACTGATAGCCTTTTGAGCCTGGTGGTGAATTTGAAATAATATCGATAATTGGAACTGTGTAAGCAAATAAAATTAATGCGACTAAAATAACAACCCATACTTTAAAATTCTCTAAAATAGCTGGTGTTGGGCCACTTTGTTCATGTACGTCACCGACTGGGAATTCTTCCTCACCCTTAGGTGCAAACCAAGCTAATTTAACAACGATATAAATAATCACTAGTATCGCGATAAAGAGAATAGTTCCACCTACAGCTTGCGCAATTTGATATGGAATCCAATCATAGGCTTGCTGAGCACCACCATATTCTGAGTAATCTGAGCGACGGGGTGCCCCAATCAAACCTGCAATATGCATTGCTCCAGACATAATTGTCATACCAACAGCCCATAAAATTCCTGCAAAATTACTGAGGTTATTTAATGATTTTGTGAGTGTACGACCTGTTAAATGCGGTATTAACCAAAAGGCAGCACTAAAATAAGTTAAAACAACGGCTGTTGCAATCGTTAAATGGAAATGTCCCGTCACCCAAATTGTATTATGAATTAATTGGTTCATTTGGTAAGAAGCATTTACTATACCACCTGCGCCACCAGGAATAAATGACACCATACCGATAAATGGTACAAAGAAGCGAGCATCCTTCCATGGTAATTTTTTAAACCAACCAAAAAGCCCTCTACCACCTAATTCACGGCCACGTAATTCGAACATGGCAAACATAGAGAAGGCTGTCATTAAGGATGGTACGATTACCGCAAATGTTAAAACCACCTGAATAAACTTCCATGTTCCATCAATCCCTGGTTCTGTTAATTGGTGATGAATCCCAACTGGAACAGAGAAGATTAAAAATAACATAAATGAAAGTCGTGCTAATGAATCTGAGAAAATTTTCCCACCAATAACTTTTGGGAGGATGACATACCAAATCATATAAGCTGGTAATAACCAGAAGTATACAAGAGCATGACCAAAGTACCAGAATAATGTACGTGATAATGCTACATCAACACGTTCGATAAAACCTAAGGACCATGGAAGTAGCTGGAATAGAACAGAAACAGCAACGCCTAATGTTGCCACGAACCACATTAAATTATTTACAACAACCATAAATGATAATAATGGGCTACGTTGTCCGCTTCCTTTGTTCTCTTTCCGCCATTGTACATATCGTAAAATTTGACCTGCGCCGCCAACCCAAGAACCAACCACGACTAATGTCAGGCCTAAATAGAAAATCCAATGAGCTTTAAGTGGAGCATAAAATGTATATAAAACAGTTGCTTTGTTCAGTAAAACCATTGCAGCAGCAGCGGCTGTGCCAATGGTCATTAACCAAAATCCGATCCAGCCTAGGCGTCGTTGACTAGCTGAAAATGTCCCTGAAGTACGGCTAACACTAGCAATCTGGAAACCATAAATAAAGAATGTTGTTAAAATAAGACCGAGTAATACTCCATGTACAGTTAAAATTTGATAATAGCCTATGCCCGCTGGCAATGTAAATTGACCAGAGCGTACGAAAACCTGTAATAATCCTGCAAGACCACCTAATAATAATGCGATAAAAGCCACGTAAATATGTGCCATTGCTAGCTTTGCATCACGACGATCCACTTTTGTCAAATTACTGTTGAGACTCGTTTGGGTATGGAGATCTAGTTGTTTATCTCTTAACTGCCGATCCATTGTCAAATTACTGTTGAGACTCATTTGGATCCACCACCTTTAGCATAGAGTGCATCATTGTATGTCCAGTACCACAATACTCATTACATACAATTAAAAACTCGCCTACTTCTTTTACTTTTGTTACATATTCAGAAATATAACCAGGCTCAAGCATCATATTAATATTTGTACCTGCAACCTCAAAGCCATGCATCACATCTTCACTTGTTGCGATAAATTTAACTTTTGCTCCAAGTGGAACTTCAATGACAGGAGGGTTGTAATAAAATGCAGAAGCTAAAACAACAACCTCATAATCCCAATCTTTACCTTCCACTTTATGAACACCTGGATTATCAAAAGGCGCAAATTCCTTTACCTTCTCATAATCTAGTGTTTTTTTACCGTTGTTCGGATGGGAACCTTGATGGAATGCGCCGATGCCGAGAATAATTAGGAATGCTACTAAAGTAGTGACTCCAAACACAAGCCAATACTTCTCATACTTATGTATGTGCATATGTCTCTGTCCTTTCTTAGTAGATTAAAAACGTCCGATGAACAAATCGAAGCAGTACACCCAAAGCAAGATAATAATGATGCCTACTCCAAATACTGCATAGAGTGACCCTTTCAAATTCTCGTCGGATTTCTTTTTATTTGCCATTTCTGCTCCTCCTCCGCTTTATAGTGATCTTTCTTATTGCCATAATATAAAAATAAATCTTTTTTAGATGTGAAAAAAATCACACAATGGAGGGGATTATGTGAAAAAAGTGTGAAATATAAGCTTAAATAAAAAAGAAGCTATCTCAAAAGTCATTGAGATAGCTTCTGGTGTATAGAGTTTGGCGTTATTTTTATCAAAACTACTTATTTTTCAAGAAATTTTACTAATTAAAATTTTGTGTAAGCCTTTAGATGCAACGAATGCAAAGCGCAGAACGTATTCATAAATGCTCGACACAGTAGCATAGGATATATCATTTGGACCAGTTGAAGATTCTTAAATTCTACGCTTCTTCCTCAATTGTTAATAGAACTGTTAGTGCACCAATGCTAGGAATTGTAACAGGGAGTACAAACGCTTTTTCGAACCCGTACAATTTTGTATTGCCAACCATCACAGTTGGAGGTGTAATATCAATTTCTAAGCTTTCTTTTCCTACAGTAGTACATAAATTACCTGCAATCATATTACCAAATTCCCCTGTGAAGGATTCTAACATTTCTCCCTCAAGCGGCATTCCGAACATCGTATTACCGATGCCACTAAATATTTCAGGAGAGGAATCAATGATGACACGGCCCTTTAAATCTCCAATTAAGCCAATTAATACGCCCATTTGCTGCTGTTGGAAAGGTTCTGAAATAATACTTGGCGTTTTCACTTCAATATCCATGGGTAGAATTGATTTTAAAGCATGAATTGTCCCGTTTAAAATAGTTTGAAAGTACTTCGAATTACTCATCATTACCGCATCCTTTTTCCGACTTTTCTACATCTTACCATGTTAAAAGGGTAAGATGAAAGTATGTCTTGACGAATTAAAGGGAAATTTATATTATATTAATGAGAATGATTTTCAAATTCAATCAATTAGTGCTTTTTTCATTTCAAAACGTTGTTTTTAATTCAAAATTTTTATTTAAAAGGAGCGGTCAGCAATGACTTTCGTATTTATTGGAGCTGTAGTGGTAATCTATGTTGGAGTAGGAAAATACGTCATGAAACAGGCGACTGTACATTTAAAATAATAAAAACGCTATATGTTTAGCTCATTTTTAAAAAGAGTATGATCTCAATGTAGTTTGTTGAGTCATACTCTTTTTTTATGGAAAAAATTTATTAATACTTTCTTTTAAACAGTTATTAATTTATCTGTACCAAAAGTAAAAATCAGTTAAAATACGCCCGCCTCAACATTCAACCAAAAAAGAAATTAGGTAGAAGTTGAACCAATGACTAGCAGGAAAGAAAACGAACCTGATTAAGATTTTCACAAAAAAATTACAAATGAGAGAAGATTATTTTGTTTTGATAGAATAATTTAACTAAAACAAATATTTATTTTTTTCTGAAATCTATTGAAATTATGAAAATTTTTCTGTAACATTTTAAAAAATGAAATCGCTTTTCATATTTTGGAACGGGGGTCAAAAATGGGCGTAAATATTTTGGAAGTAAAAGATTTGAAAATAGGTTTTAAACAAGATAAAAAGGAAATTACCATTGTCAACGGCATATCATTACAACTTGAAAAAGGTAAAACTTTAGGAATTGTTGGTGAATCAGGTTGCGGCAAAAGCATGACATCACTATCACTAATGGGATTGTTACCTCCTGGTGTCGATTGGCAAAATGGAGATATATACATAGATCAAGCTCAAATAAACAAAAAATCAAAAAAAGATTGGCGAAAAATACGTGGAAAAAAAATTTCAATGATTTTTCAGGAGCCGATGAGTTCATTGAATCCAGTTTACAAAGTTGGTTCACAAATAGTTGAAATGATTCTCAGCCATGAAAATATTTCTAAAAAAGAAGCACATGAACGTGCTATTGACATGCTTCGACTTGTTGGAATTCCTCGTCCAGAGAGAGTAGTTAATGAATATCCTCATCAATTATCAGGAGGGATGCGTCAGCGAGTTATGATTGCCATGGCATTGGCTTGTGGACCAGAAATATTAATTGCTGATGAACCTACTACCGCATTGGATGTGACTATACAGGCTCAAATTCTGGAGTTGATGAAAGATCTTCAAGAGAAACTCCAAATGTCTATTATTTTAATTACCCATGATCTTGGGGTTGTAGCTGAGGTTTGCGAACGAGTGATTGTTATGTATGCTGGAGAAGTTGTTGAAGAGGCAACAGTTCTGAATTTGTTTAATCATCCACTTCATCCTTACACGAAGGGTCTTTTAAACTCATTACCAGATATTGAGGTAGAACAAGAATACCTACCATCAATCGATGGAGTAGTACCAGCACCAGCGGATATGCCCTCGGGTTGTAGATTTTTCGATCGATGCGAGTTTGCAACAGATAAATGCAGAAATAAACCGAGTTTATTTACAACTAATATTGGCACAAAAGTACAATGCTGGTTATATGAGAAAGAGAATGTTGATTTAGAAGGGGGAATGTAAATGGCCAGTCCATTATTAGAAGTAAAGCACCTAAAGAAATATTTCCCATTAAAAGGATCTAAGGTGGATTATTTAAAAGCGGTAGATGATGTTTCATTCACTGTAAATGAAGGTGAGGTTCTTGGGATAGTTGGTGAATCAGGTTGTGGTAAGTCCACTATGGGAAAAACACTCATTCAGTTATTAACACCAACAGAGGGTGAAATCTTGCTGAATGGGGAAAATATTGCAACCCTTAGTCACAAAAAGGTGCGCCAAAAGCGACGTGATATGCAAATTATTTTCCAAGACCCATTTGCTTCTCTTAATCCTCGAATGAAGGTTTTTAAAATTATTGAAGAGCCTTTGGTTAATTTTAAGATTGGTACAAAGGAAGAAAGAAAACAACGTGTTTATGAAGTAGCTGCGCAAGTGGGATTGACACAAAAGCAACTAGAGCGTTATCCTCATGAGTTTTCAGGTGGTCAAAGACAGCGTATTGGGATTGCGAGGGCACTAGTGACAAATCCTAAACTCATTGTAGCAGATGAGCCTGTTTCTGCTCTTGATGTGTCTATTCAATCACAGGTATTGAACATTATGAAAGATTTGAAAAAGGAAATGAATCTTACATATATTTTCATTTCACATGATTTAAGTGTAGTCCATCACTTTTGTGATCGCATTGGGGTGATGTATCTAGGAAAGATAGTGGAAGTAGCGGACAAGCATGAATTATTTAATAATCCAAAACATCCCTATACAAAAGCATTACTATCAGCATTACCAAAATCTCATCCTTCAAAAGAAAAAGAACGAATCATGCTTAAAGGAGATGTTCCGAATCCAGCAAATCCACCTTCTGGTTGTACCTTCCATACAAGGTGCCCAAATTGCATGGAGATATGTAAAGTGACGCCTCCTACTTTAAAAAGTATTAGTGAAAAGCATGACCATAACGTATCCTGTTTACTTTATGAAGAGAAAATGGAGCGAAAATTATGAGTAAAACACTAGAAAAAGGAATTAATATTTTAACATTATTTACTGAAGAAAAACCTTCATGGCGTTTAGATGAACTGGCCAATGTAACAGATATTCCTAAACCTACTTTACATAGATTTCTGAAGACATTTACAGATTTAGGTGTGTTAAAGCGTCCTTATGTTCAAAGTGGTAGTCAATTAGTGCTGAGTGATCATTATTTGCTGGGAAATAAATTAATAGAATTGGGAGCCATTGCATCCAACTCTATTGAAATTCGATCGCTTGCTATGCCGTATATGAAAATGTTACAGCAAAAATTTGATTTGGCAGTTCAACTAATAATGATAGATGAAACTGATGGTCTTTACATTGAAAAAATTGAAAGCTTAAAACCCGTTCTTTTATATACACGAGTGGGAAGAAGAGCACCACTATATGCAGGTGCTTGTTCACGTATCATTTTATCTTTCCAATCAGAGGAAAAAATAAATAATGTGCTACAGAAACCACGTAAAAAATATGCAAGTGGAACACCTGTTACAGACAAGGAAATCCATGAACATATTGAGTTTGGGAAAACTAATGGGTATGCCTACAGTGTTTCAGAATTAGAGGAAGGGACCGTATCAATAGCAGTACCGATTTTTGGTAGTAATCGAGAAGTAGAATACTCTATCAGTATCGCAGGCATAGAATCACTATTACCTAAAGAGAAAATTGATGTTTTTTTAGAGGGATTATGGAGTACAGCGGCTTCAATCTCGGCTGAATTAGGTTATTCAATGCCATATCCTTATGGCTTATAAAAATAACAATACAACAAAGGGGATGTACAGAATGAAGAAACACAAATGGATAACATTGCTACTTGTATGTATGATGCTATTATTATCAGCATGTAGTGGCGGAACATCAACAGAAGGTGATAATAAAAAAAGTGGAAAGGCTTCTGGAGAAAATTCAGCAACAGCACGTGGCAATGAATTAGTCGTACGTGTCCCGGGTGACCCGCAAAACTGGGATCCAATCGATACATATTTAATTGCTTGGAGTACGGTTGCAACATCAGTATTTGAAGGTTTAGTAAGCCGTTCACTCGATTTAGAAATTCAACCAGGGTTAGCAGAATCTTGGGAATACGTAGATGATAAAACAATTAAATTTAAATTACGTCAAGGTGTTACTTTCCATGATGGGGAACCTTTTAATGCAGAAGCGGTTAAATTTACATTTGATCGTTTACTAGGTGAAGAGGGTCAAAAAGGACCACAATATTCAAACTATACATCGATTGATCGTGTTGAAATAGATGGTGACTATGAAATAACAATGTATCTTAACACAATTGACCCAGTATTATTAACAAAATTATCTGGTTATGGTGCCGTAATTGTTCCACCAAAATACATTGAAGAGCATGGAGCTGAGAACTTTGATATGAAGCCTGTAGGTACAGGCCCATTCAAAATGACAGATTATCAGCGTGATAAACAAGTTGTTGTTGAACGTTATGAGGATTACTGGAATAAAGACGAAATTAAACTGGATAAAGTAACATTCAAGGTTATCCCAGAAACAGCGACAGCCTTAGCAGAATTACAAACAGGAAATATTGATATTATGACACGCTTAGAAGTTTCTCAAGCTGCGACAGCAGAAAGCACAGATTTCGTTACTTTAATGGATGTATCAACGCCTACCGCATACTCTATTCGCTTTGATACAGCAAAAGCACCTGTAGACGATGTTCGTGTTCGTCAAGCCATCAACTATGCCATTGATAAGGAAACAATTGTGAAAGAAATTTTAAGTGGTTATGGTAACTTAATTAGCTCATTCCAAAGTGAACTTTCTTTTGGCTATAACAAAGATTTACAACCATATCCATATGATCCTGAAAAGGCGAAAAAACTTCTTGCTGAAGCAAATATTGCAGAGGGAACAACTTTAGATTTTTATATCCCTGGTACAGACGGAACATTTAAAGAGATTGCGCAAGCTGTATCCTTCTATTTAGAAGAAGTAGGCTTAAAAGTATCCATTAATAGTGTGGAGAATACAACTTTCCAATCTGAATTAATTCCAAAAGGTGAAGCAGGACAGATGTATAAAAATGGCTGGGGTGGCTGGACTTTAGATTTCGATAATACAGCCTATTTAATGTATCACGAGGGAGAATTCTGGAACCCGTCTTATAAAAACGATAAAGTTGAGAAATTATTATCTGCGGAACGAGCTACTAATGATAGCACAGAACGTTTAAAAATCTTTAAAGAGTTAACAGAAGTATTACATGAAGATGCAACTGAAGTGAACTTATATTCAGATGTGGAAATTTACGGAGTAAATAAGAGAGTGAAAAATTTCCAACCTCCGCATGATGGTCGTTTTAGATTTGAAGGCGTTACTGTCGAGTAAGTACTAACTATGAGATAGTATGCTTGCATACTATCTCTTTTATCTTCATTCAGTATCGAAAGCATAGCGGCAGCTACAATTACGCCAAGGCGAAATTGATTTAAGTAAGGAGGATGGAATTATGCTTTCCTATATATTGAGACGTTTATCGCATACAGTATTGGTGATAATTGCAGTTTCATTAATAATATTTTTCTCGATTCGTTTAACAGGTGATCCCGTAAGTATCATGTTCGGTGCAGGTGAACCATCACAGCAGGCAATTGATGAGTTAACGGCTAAATTAGGCTTGGATAAACCAATTTGGGAACAATATTTTATTTTTTTGAAAGACTTAATAACGCTTGATTTCGGTACGTCTTATCGCTCAAATAGCCCTGTCCTAGATTTGCTGTTGGAACGAGCTTGGCCAACCATTGTACTTGCTTTTGGTGGTATGGCTGTTGCGTTGTTAATCGCTGTTCCAATTGGAATTCTATCGGCTGTATATAAAGGCAAACCCGTTGATATTTTTGGCCGTATTTTTTCATTGCTAGGTATTTCATTCCCCAACTTCTGGTTAGCGTTTATGTTGATTCTAATTTTTGCTGTACAGCTAAAATGGCTTCCTGTATCAGGATTTGATGGGTTTAGTTCATTAATTTTACCATCTATTGCATTAGGTCTTATTTTATCTGGTATTTTAGTACGTTTAATTCGTACATCAATGCTGGAGGTACTTAAAATGCAATATGTGACAACTGCAAGAGCTAAGGGAATTAGAGAATGGCTCGTAATCATAAGACATGCATTTAGAAATGCCTTATTACCTACAGTGACATTTGTTGGTTTGCAGTTTGGAGGTCTATTGGGAGGCGCAGTTATTGTAGAGCAAGTATTTTCATGGCCAGGCATTGGCCGCTTAATTGTTGATTCCATTAATCAGCGGGACTATCCGGTTGTACAAGGTGGAGTTATTGTTTTAGCGCTATTAATGATCTTGGTCAATTTAATTGTTGATTTATGTTATTCGTTAATTAATCCAAAAATAAAAACGGGAAGAGGTGACTAATTAAATGACACAGGCAATCGAGACAGTGGCAGTGACTACAAAAAAGAAAAGCAAAATAATAAAGGTTTTGAACTTTATCAAAAAAAACCCAACAGGAATAATTGGATTGTTACTAGTACTAGCTTCTGTACTTTGTGCCATTTTTGCACCGTATATTGCTCCATACGATCCTGGTGCAGCAAGTTTAGGGCATCGTCTAGATATGCCCAGGTGGATAGATGACACAGGTAAATCGCAATATCTACTTGGGGGCGATCAAGTAGGTCGGGATTTATTAAGTAGAATTATTTATGGTGCACGCATTTCACTTTTAGTTGGTATTTGTGGGGTTGCAATCTCTTTGGTTCTTGGCACGTTTTTAGGAATTATATCGGGTTATTTTGGCAAATGGATGGATGATTTAATTATGCGATTAGCTGAAGTTCAAATGGGATTACCATTTATCCTATTAGCTATCGTGATTATGAGTGTTTTTGGTACAGGCATTGAGAAAATTATTATTATTCTTGGACTTACATATTGGGTTAGCTTTGCAAGATTAATCCGTGGAGAAATTTTAGCATTAAAAGAGCAAGAATACATTCAAGCTGCCAAAGCTATTGGAGGGACTCATTTTAAAATAATTCTTAAGCATATTTTACCGAATGTTGCATCTTCTATTTTAGTATTAGCGACAATGTGTATCGCAGAGTTCATTTTATTAGAGGCATCTTTAACATTTTTAGGTTTAGGCGTTGAACCTACTGTGCCTTCCTGGGGTGGAATGTTAGCGGATAGTCGAAATTATATGACATCTGCATGGTGGATTTCGGTATTTCCTGGTATTGCGATTATGTTAACAGTATTAGGGTTTAACTTATTAGGAGATTGGCTACGAGACCGCTTAGATCCGAATATGAAAGTTTAGGTGATCATGTGAATACTACTATATATTCTAGTTTATTTAATAAGGACCAACCCTTAAAAAAACCATCTTTATATATAGATTTACCTACACACCTTGCACCATTAGGGTTAATTGATTTTTGTGTACGATTAGGCTTAGAATCCAATGAAATTGATTTTGATTTATTTGAATCAGCCAATCAAAACTATTCAATGATATTTTATCCGCATCATACAACATACATGATGAAAAAGAATTCTACTTTCATTGTTTATTATGAAACAGAGGAAACATTATCAGACTTGCTAAGGGATTTAGCCAGTGAAGGTATTACGAATAGTAATGAAACAGCATCATCTACCTACTATAATAGCTTATGTCACCTTTGGTCATCCTATGGTACAGGTGAAAAGGATGAAGCACATCCCTTACAGCATTTAAGCGTACAAATTAATGTACAGCTAGACATTAAGAGCCATGCTACGTTAAAAGAAATTTGTTATCTTGGACTTCGCTTAGGTTTGCATTCAACTTCGGTTTCATTTCCTGTAGTGACTCAGGATGAACGTCATTTAGCGATCGCCATTAAGCATGGAACGAAAAATAGGATGGAGCTTGTTGATCGAAATACAATTCATATTTTGGGAACGAAAGAAAGTCTACCAACTACTCTTCATTCGATTGCTAAAGAAAAGCATTTTTCCGAAGGTGGTTTACTTGGTATTTGGGAATTCAATGAAAAACAAGTTAATGAAGCGCAACTTTTATATGAAGAATCATGGCAAGACCAATCCGAAGCATCGTATATAATTAGTGCACTTCAAGAAGAAAAAGAACTATTAGTAGATGCAGAAATTTATATGACTGCAACAAAGGACAATCGCGATCGATATGGTTTAGATTTGTCTAAAAAATTTCCTAAATTAAAGTCGATTAAAGTGCGCTCTGCATTTAAAACAGGATTATATTGGATTTTAGAGGAAGTTCTCCCTTCTGTTCAAAATCCCTTTACACAGGTGAAAATTATTTGCAAGGATGGCAGTAAGAAAAAAGGATTAGAACAACGGAATAGATGGATCATGGAACTGTATCCAATTGATGAATTAATCGAATTACAGTATGGAGTACCAAAAGAAAATGTGCAATTTGAAATTTCATGTACACAACAGCATGTTTATAGCGTTTATGTAGATGATTTATTAGTGGCTGTACTAAATCCCCTTATTAGCGAATTAGATTACGTCGATAACAATAAAAAAACATACCCAACAACAGCAGGCTATCGATTATTTAAAGATGAGGATATTATTCAAGAAAAAGCCGTGTTGTCTGATCGGGAGCGTTTTTATAAATATTATATTAATGATTATTTACCACGTATGGAGAAAAAATTATCAATTGATAAAAGTAATGTCAACCAAGGACAACTCTTTCCATTATTTGATAGAATTGAAATTGATTTTACTTCTTCGGGAATTGAAGAAGAGCTACCTGTTAAACAAGAAGCTAACTCATCATTCGAGGCATTGTATGAAGATTTATATTTTAATACTCTCGATTACTTTATTACATTAGGTAATCAAATGGTTAATCGACCATTTAAAGCACCTGGAGGAGTTATTCCATATATTCATAGGCAGGAAGATATTTATGACCCTATTTATAGTTTTGTAAAGGTGTATCAATGGCATGAAAGAGAATGCACAGACTGCATAACTAAGCGAATTGTTTTTGATGAAACTGGTCAATTTGATCGTGCAGATATTTATGTAGGAACTACGCACAAAGTAGTCACTGTGAAGCAGCAATTAAAAAATAAAATAATTGATGCTTATCAATTAACGAGCAATTACAAAAATTTTCCTGAAGTTAAGATAAATTATGCCGATTTATCCTATAAAGGGAATTTGATTCCTTTTTTTGAAGTTACAGAACCTATTACAAGTGAATATTTCTCTGGATTAAAGAAATCGAATGAAAAGCATACTATTATTTTTGAAGCTGGACATCATCCTAATGAAGTATCTAGTACACCCGCTATATTAGAGTTAATGGAGGATGTTATACGTCAGCAGCCTGAGCTATTAAAGAAAATTAATTTTATCGTCATTCCTCTAGCAAACCCAGATGGCTATGAGATTATGAAAATGTTGACAAAAGAGCATCCAAAATGGAAGCATCATGCTGCGAGATATAATGCAGTAGGGTTAGAATTTGCTCATGTGAAATTTCAAAAAAGTGTATTTGGAGAGGCCAATATTTTACCAATTATACTAAAAAAATGGGCACCGGATGTTGTGATTGACGATCATGGAATTCCTGCACGAGAATGGGTACAGCCTTTTGCAGGATATGCTTGCCCACCGATATTTCCTGTCTCCTACACGTTACCAAGCGCAAAGATATATGGAATTGGTCGCTATGCAGATAGTGAGACAAAGGAGATTCAGGCTAAAAATTTAGAGCATATAGCTGAAAAAGTGAATGCTATTTTTGAAGGGACAACCTTCGCTCAAGATAATGCCTACTGGCGCGATCGATATTATAAATATGGTACGAAATGGGAACCTCAAAAGTATCCGATTGAAGAAATGGCTAATATAAATTTTTACCGAAGCATGGAAGTGACACCAACATATTCATCTGTTAGTATTTTGCGTTACCCTCAATGGGTGGCACTAGATATAATTTCTGAAGTGGCAGATGAAATTGTATACGATGAGGAATTAAATTCATGTATTCAGGCTCATAAGCTTTTCAATCAAGCTATTATTCAAGCTATAGTATCTGCACCAGTGAATAAAAAAAATAAAAATGGATGGCCAATAAAGCAACGTCCTATAGAAATTTAGGTGAATAACATGACAAAAATACTATTAACAGGATTTGTACCATTTCTTGATTATAAAATTAATCCAACCATGCAAATTGTAGAAGCACTAAGTAACAAAGAGATGCATGGTTACGAAATAGTTGGACGTATATTGTCGGTAGATTTTCAGCAATCTGCTGATCAATTGAAACAGTATATTGATGAAGTAAAACCACAGATGATCATTTCTTTAGGATTAGCTGGTGGACGGTATAAAATTACACCTGAACGAATTGCCATTAATGTAAAAGATGGTGAGCCAGATAATAACGGATATACACCAGTTGATGAAAGTATTTATGAGAATGGCGCAGATGCCTATCTAACAAATTTACCTATTCGCAATATGGTGAATCGTTTACAAAAAGAGGGCTTTCCAGCAGAAATCTCAAATACAGCAGGTACCTATCTATGCAATAATATTATGTATGAGGGACTAGCTTATGCAAAACAGAATGAAGGGGTTAAAGCGGGATTCATCCATATTCCTGCATCTTTTGAATTGGCAATCCAACATGGTAAAATACCAGGTTGGAATATCCAGGATTTAATAACATGCATTAAACTCTGTATTGAGGAGACAATTCGTGCAGCGAAAAATTGATTTTCCTCATACTATGTGGATTAGCCAACACACAATTCGTTTTGCTTTTAGGGAGGAAATATCACAAGAAAATTTTCAGGCAGTCCAACAATTCAACCGTTTTTTGAAAAAACATCTACAACAAAACCTTATTGAAAGTGTCGCTAGCTATCATACGGTTACAGCCTATCTTAAGCAAACGAAAGATTCGATAGATATTAATTTTTTACAAAAGCAATGGCTTATCATGCAAGTTGCTACTAAAGATAATGAAGTAATAAGTCGCAAATTGCAAATTCCGATTTGCTATGATGAGGAATTTGCTTTGGATATGGATTGTGTGATGAATTATACAGGTTTATCGTTTGAGGACATAAAAAAAATACACATGTCTAAATCATATAGTGTCTATTTAATTGGATTTTTACCCGGATTTCCTTATTTAGGGGATTTAGACAAAGCGTTGTTTGTGCCACGTTTAAGAAAGCCACGTAGCTCTGTATCCGCAAGCTCTGTTGGAATAGGCGGCTTACAGACAGGGATTTATCCACTTGATTCTCCAGGGGGATGGAATATTATAGGTAAGACTCCTCTCAATTTATTTGATATACATGGGAAAGAAATTTTTATTTTTTCTCTAGGAGATCAAGTCCAATTTTATGAGATAACAAAACAGGAGTTTTATGAAATAAAAGGTAAAGGAGTGTAGCAATTGAAGCCACTTCTTATAGTAAAAAAGCAGGGTGTATATGGAAGTCTGCAAGACAAAGGGAGATATGGCTATCGTGAGTATGGTATTCCTCTTTCTGGACCTATGGATAAAGTGTCCTTCCAAGCAGCGCAAAATATTTTAAATAACGAAAAAAACCAAACGACATTTGAAATGTTTATAGGCGGTTTTGAATTTGAAGCGATCGATGATGGAATCTATGTCTTGACTGGGGCCAAATGTAGGTGTTTATTGAATGGTGTCCCAATCGAAATGTGGAAAACCTTTCAATTAACGAAGGGAGATGTTTTGTCCATAAAAAGTGTAAGTGACGGATCTGTTGTCTACCTTACACCTAAAGGGGGATTTAAAATAGAACCAATACTTGGCAGTAGTTCATGCTTTCCACTTGTAGGTGAAGCTATTAATGAAGGTAGTATTCTATATGGAAAGAACGCAGGAACATTACATTATACTAGAGGACTTTATGCTCCTTTCCGTCCCATATTTGAATCCGACATTACTGTAAGAATCTTTAAAGGTCCTCATTTTGAGCTATTTACAGAAGAGAGTCAACAACAATTCTTGCAGGTTGCCTTTCAGTTTTCGGGTGGGAATCGAATGGGCTATTATTTAAAAGGTTCGATACTTAAGCTTAAAAAAATAAAAGATATCTTTTCAGAGGCCACACAGTTTGGAACAATTCAGGTGCCACAAAATGGTGAGCCTATTATCTTAATGGCAGATGCCCAGACAGTAGGTGGGTATCCAATCATTGCCACAATTCATGAGGAGGATTTACATAAAGTTGCCCAGATGCGCATGTTTAATACGATAAAATTTGTACTAATGGAGGAAGATGTATGTCCATAGATATAAATTGTGATATGGGAGAAAGTAATGATGTTTTAAAAGATCAAGCAATTTTAGACTATGTTACGTCCATTAATATCGCTTGCGGCTACCATGCTGGTAATCATACAATCATGCATCAGACAGTACGAAACGCTATCCGTAAAAATGTTCATATTGGTGCACATCCTGGATATCCTGATGTCAAGGGCTTTGGTCGACGAGATATGGATTTTAGTGCAGAAGAAATCTACAATATGGTTGTCTATCAAGTAGGGGCTTTGCAAGCATTTGTTTCAGTTGAAAAGGGTTCACTCCATCATGTGAAGCCACATGGAGCGCTCTATAATCAGAGTGCAAATAATATTGAAAAGGCAACCGCAATTGTCAATGCTATCTATGATGTAAATCCAACCTTTATTGTATATTGCTTATCTGGAAGTAAAATGGTAGAAATAGCGAAGAATAAGGGCTTACAAGTTTATGAGGAGGTTTTTTCTGACCGTAATTATAATGATGATGGTACATTAGTAAGTAGACAAGAATCGAATGCATTGATTCAAACAGAAGCTGAAATGCTTGAACATGTCAAAGGAATTTTGATGTCGAACGAAGTGATGTCAGTACAACAAAAGAAAATCAACATTTCTGCTCAAACTTTATGTATACATGGAGACGGCCCATATGCTTTGGATTATGCAAAAAAAATCTATGAGTTAAAATGTCAGATCAAATAACTATAAAAGTGGATGCCCTAAAAACCTATATTTTTAGAGCATCCATTTTTAGTTAAGGAAATTAAATAACCGTTACTAATTCAACAGCTTCAATAATAATTGGAGTTCCAGCAGAAATAGCGCCTGTAACAGTATTAAACGTTAATTCTGTTGCAGAAACTGTATAAGAGTCACCTTCCTGAAGTACACCATTAATATATAAATTATAGTATCCATTTGTTACGATTGGAAAAGTAGTTGCCGCACTACCGCTATCATTTAAAAATGAAGTAGCGGCAATAGTTGTTCCATCTACAATTGCTAATGGTGTAGCTAAAATATTAAAAAATCGTGTTGAAGTGCCTGAAACATTCACATTGATATTAATAATGGAAAGCGCCACGTCTATTCACCTCCTTCCAAAGGATATTAGGTCGTTTGGTTTATAAAACCGAGAGATTCGATGATAATAGGCGTTCCCCTATAGATGGTTGCATTATCAGCATTTAGGACTAAGGAGGCTGGGGTTATAGTATAAATCCCGCCCTCTTGCATGACACCATTAATAAAAAGATTGACGTACCCATTTGGTTGAAAAATTGTAAATGCAGTTACTTGGTTTCCATTATCGTCCCAAAATAGATTAGCGTTTATTGTAGTTCCATTTGTCAGATGAATATCAGCTGTAACAATATAAAAATATCTATTCACTATTGGAAGAATCGTTCCACTAGGAATAATGACTGGAGGTGTAATGGAAGACGCTGTACTAGCTTTTATTCGGGGCCATACAAATCGATCTTCACAGCCACATTCACATGTTTGTTCAATTTTCTGGTAATTCCCATTGTTGACCATATGTTAATCCCTTCATTTAGTTATTGATGCCCCTATATCTACTATTCTGGTTTAGTTCACACAGCAAAAATAGAAGTGCTTGAAATCATTACATTCCCTTTAAAATATGAAATAAATTCTAAGTGTTTTAGTTAAGCATCCTAATATCGTTGGTTAAACATGCCTGTGTTGACGAATATTACGTCTGAAACCTTGATATATATGCTTTTTAAAGTAAATTAGTGTTATACTTTGCTTGTCGAATAAGGTAGAATACTAAATATGAATAATTTATCTTCATGACGAACACCATTGAATGAAGATCAAGCCTCTGGCGGATGTCGTAGACTTTAAATGAAGTGTTTTGTGCTCTCACAATTCAAAACCGGACGGCATTGTTGAAAGCGCCAAGGCGAAATTGATTAAAAATAAAGGGGATATTGGTTTTATGAATGATTTTGATCAGCAATTGGAGGGGCTGTTAAAACAAGCAGCGTTACAATACATAATATATCAGCATAATGGCGATACAGAGCGTATGGATAAAACCTCACTTTTTGCACGAAAATTACAGCAAAAAGAGTATGTTATTGGATTTGCAGGCCATTTCTCTGCAGGAAAGTCGAGTATGATTAATGCACTTTCTGGTGAAAATTTACTTGCATCTAGCCCGATTCCAACGAGCGCTAATATAGTAAAGGTCCATAAATCAGAGGAAGATTATGCGATTGTCTATATGCACAATGAAAAGCCTGTCAAGTTTGAAGCAGGCTATGATTTTAAAACTGTGAAAGAACTAAGTAAAAATGGGGATCTAGTATCTCAAATTGAAATCGGGCACAGTGCATCGACATTACCATTCGGTGTCACAGTGATGGATACACCAGGAGTGGACTCCACAGATGATGCACACCGTATGTCTACAGAGTCAGCTCTTCATATTGCTGATATCGTATTTTATACAATGGACTACAATCACGTGCAATCTGAATTAAATTTCCAATTTACAAAGCAGTTGATGAAGTACAATCCAAATGTTTATTTAATCGTTAATATGATTGATAAGCATAAGGAAAATGAATTAAGCTTTGAGGAATTTAAAGCTACTGTCCATCAATCATTTGCCGCTTGGGGAGTTATTCCTAAAGGTGTGTTTTTCACTTCTTTAAGAGAGCCTGAGCACCCTCATAATGATTTTGAGGCTGTGAAGAAAATTGTGATGGATAGTATGAATGATTGGCAGGATCAGCTTGTACTAACTGCAACAAATACACTGCGTTTATTACAAAGCGAGCATGACACTTATTTAATGGAGGAAAGACAGGATCGTTTAGAAATAGATGAAGATGTATTAAGTGCGGATGACTGGGCAAACCATAAGGACATTTTAGAGCAATATAATAAGCTTAACCGTCAAGTGGAGTTGTTTTCCGTAGAGGCATGGAACGAGACATTTGAAGAGGAGCGTAAGGAGTTACTTGCAAATGCAGCCATTATGCCTGCCGATTTACGAGATAAATTACGTTTGTATTTAGAGAGCCAGCAGGAAGGTTTTAAGGTAGGTGGCTTATTTACGGCTAAGAAAAAAACGGAAGAAGAACGTAACCGCCGTAAAGAAGATGCCTATAGTGCCTATCAAAATGTAGCACATGCACAAATTACAGGCCATTTAAGGGGCTTAATGAAAAAGGTTTTAAAGGATGTTGGTGCACTAAATGAAGAGCGAGCTTCAGCAATTGATGCCTATACATTTGCTCTACCATTTTCACTGATTGAACAGCAGGTGCAAGTAGGTGCTTTATTAACAGGAGATGCCGTATTAAACTTTGCTAATCGTGTAGCGGAGGCAACAAAGCGCTA
Organism: Lysinibacillus sp. UBA6686; assembly: GCF_002455205.1. NCBI lineage: Bacteria > Bacillati > Bacillota > Bacilli > Caryophanales > Bacillaceae > Lysinibacillus > Lysinibacillus sp. UBA6686. The sequence goes on from NZ_DKJS01000067.1 coordinate 74,068, forward strand.
CTTTATTCAAGAATCGGATCAATGGAAGGATGCACAAGCAACATTATTAGAGTCCGTAGCAACAGAAACAGCGGCACCATCTAAATTAAAAATGGCAGGAATGCAGGCAAAGGTAAATGCTATTCAGGCTGTGCTTGAAATTGAAGGCTACCAGCAATATAGTGCAAGTGTTATGCACCAGGCGAGCAATGAAATTCGTAAGCAAGCGAATCAGCAACTGATAAACTGGGACAACGCATTCAAGCAGGATTTAGCAGAAATTCGATTATTCGATGAAACGATGCTGAAGCCAAAAGAGCAAGCTGTTCAACAAGAAGAGGTACAGCAAGCTGTGAGTGCAACAAGTCTTCCAATTGAAGGTGTTATTAAACGAGCTTTGCATACAGCGAACGCCGTAAAAGAGGTTCAGGGCTTTGCCGAAGTAGCAAGTTACTTAGAGAATAAGGTAGAGCGATTGCAAAAGAAAGATTTTACCATCGCATTGTTTGGCGCATTTAGTGCAGGGAAATCCTCATTCTCGAATGCCTTAATGGGTGCAAAGGTTTTACCGGTTTCACCAAACCCTACAACAGCGGCCATTAATAAAATACGTCCTGTAACTCCAGACCATCCACATGAAACAGCTGATGTACAGCTAAAAAATGCTGAGCAAATGCTAGAGGATATTAAAGGCTCCTATGCAGCAATCGGACTTTCTGTTTCCTCATTAGAAGAAGCATTTAACCGTGCGGATGAAGGACTTGCTGTGCAGCTTTCTGATGAGCGTTTAAATGTCCATAAATCATTTATTCGTGCATATAAAGAAGGGTTCCCAACATTTAAATCTGAGCTTGGCAAAGTGTTACGTGTTAACCGAGAAGAGTTTGAAAAATTTGTTGCGCAAGAAAACAAATCATGTTTTGTTGATAATATTGATTTTTATTATGATAGTCCACTAACACGCATGGGTGTTACACTAGTTGATACACCTGGAGCTGACTCTATTAATGCACGTCATACAGGTGTTGCATTTGAGTATATCCGAAATGCTGATGCAATCTTGTTTATTACTTATTATAATCATGCCTTTGCAAAAGCAGACCGTGAATTTTTAATTCAGCTTGGTCGTGTAAAAGATGCATTCGAGCTAGATAAGATGTTCTTTATTGTTAATGCCATAGATTTGGCAACAACAGAGGAAGAACAAGAGGATGTAAAGGGCTATGTGCGTTCAGAATTGCAGCGCTTTGGTATACGCTTCCCTCGACTTTACGGTGTTTCCAGTTTGTTGGCGTTAAAGGAAAAAGTTGAAGAAGCTGAATTATCCTCTGGTATGCCACCATTTGAGGACGCTTTCTATACCTTTTTAAATGATGAGTTAAGTGCATTAGCGGTGCAGGCACTTGCAGAGGAAGTTGATAAAACGGAGCAACGTTTGGGTGATTTAATTGCGCAAACTGAGGAAAACTTAAAGCGCAAGGATGAACGTTTAGAGGAATTAACAACACTTGAACAGCATATCAAATCCAAGTTCAATACACTTAATACAAGTATGGTAGAAAGTGAAACGAAGCAAGAGCTGGACGAATTATTATACTATGTTCTACAACGCGTATACTATCGTTATCCAGAGTTCTTTAAAGAAGGCTATAATCCCTCAACATTTGCAGCAATGCCAGCACAGCAAGCATTGGAGCATGCTTTAAAGGAAGTATTACAAAGCTTACGATTTGATTTCACACAAGAAATGCGTGTTACGAACTTCCGTTTATCACAATTTATCAGTAAGAAGATGCAATTGCGCTTTAAGGACGAAGTACGTGAGTTAAAAGAATTAAACCGTAGCTTCTCGTTTTTAGCCTTTGAGGCAGCTGAGCCAGATTTACTTGATTTTGAGGGGCCGTTTACTGATAATGCAAAATATTCAAGCGTAAAAACGCACTTCCGTAATGCTAAAGCATTTTTTGAGAAAAATGAAAAGGTGAAATTAAGTGAGGCGCTAGAGGCCTTAACAAAGCCAGATGCACAAAATTATCTGGATGCCCAGAAAGTATCATTAATGACATGGGCCATTTCCTACATTGCTGAGGAAGCGGAGAGATTACGTCTGCATATTTACCATCAGGCACTTGAGCAAATTGCTACAGAAAGACTTGTACTGCAAGAAGAAAGTCGATTGGCTTCTTGGAAAACGATTTACGCGCAACTACAATACGCATGAGGTGATTCGTATGGGGAAAGTATTTAAATCAGTAGAGGAAATTCCATTTGAGGGTGTTCGTTTTGTAGATGCTCGCTTTGATTTACAAGATAATGAAGCAGGAAGAAAAGCATTTGATGAAGGGCATGCCCCAGGTGCTATTTATATTCACCTTGAGCAGGATTTATCGGATATGGAGTCTGATAATGGCCGTCATCCAATGCCAAACAAAGAAAAGCTATCAGCCGTTTTTCAAGGATTAGGATTAAGCTATGATGATCAGATTATCGTATATGATCAAGGGGCTGCACCTTTTGCAGCAAGAGCATGGTGGATGCTAACATACGCTGGTTTTCCAAATGTAGTCATTGCCAATGGAGGTGCACCAGCCCTTGAAAAAAAGATAACCTTCACCAAGGATATTATTAAATACCCGCCAACTACGATTGAGTTTGACTGGCAGGAAGAACGCTATGCGCCACGTGAAGCAGTAAAAGCGATTGTAGATGGAGAGATAGAGGCAACATTATTGGATGCTCGTGCAGCAGCTCGTTATCGGGGAGAGGTGGAGCCGTTAGATAAAGTAGCAGGACATATACCAACGGCTAAAAACTTTGACTGGGAGCAATTGAAATCAGAAGGTCAATTGCAGGCTAATGATAGCCTTCGAAGTATAGTGTCACCTGACGAGCATGTTGTGGTCTATTGTGGAAGTGGCGTGACGGCATCTCCTTTATATGCTGTCCTAGCTGATGAAGGCTACGAAAATATTCAATTATATGTTGGAAGCTATAGTGATTGGATTACCCAATATGATATCGAGAAGGGTACAAATGAATAGATGATGGAAAAAGCGCTCACGATGGTGGGCGTTTTTTTATGTAGATTTATCTTCATTCAGCAAATGTTTTTTGTATCGAAAGCATAGCGGCAGATGTTTTATGCGCGTAAGCGAAGCGATAGGAACAACAACACACGATTAAGGAACCATATTGGCGCAAAATCTCCAGTGGATGTCATGGATTTTCAAAGGAATGAATAAAAGGATGTTAGCCTACCATCTTCGCATCCTGCAAAAGCGGCTAACTGACCTGCATCGTGAGCCTAGGCACAATTCAAAATCCGAATGCAATTACACTGGGACATAATTGATAGAGGGTTGAAAGTGATGGGTAGATGATGTAAAGAACAGAATAGTGAAATTTAAAATTAGGCTGAATAATAAAATGCTGTTTTTTAAAGGGGTGTATAGCATTATTTTATCCGTTACTCAATTACTATTGTTTGCTGCACATTTCTTCAAAGAAATTATGCGATACATCTGAATAGACGTGACTTTAATATATAGAAAAAGAGATACATGACGATGAAAAGTATATTTTTACCTAAATAGGCATTTTGCATAGGTCCATTACTCAAGTACACATATAGATAACAAGACAATACCATTAGGAGGCTAAAAGAATGAATAAAAATCTTCTACTTACGTTAATGAATAAGGTTATAAGGGTGGATCGGGGGGGACCTGAATCACGTATAGGGAAGTTAATGGCTGCTGAAGACGATCATTTTGTATTATTAACAGAAAAAGATGGGATTGTTTATTACAAAACACAGCACATTAAAAGCATTACTCTTAATTCAAGAGATGGGATGGAATTTAGTGTTGAAGATCCAGCCACAGATTCATACTTACTTGCACCTGATTTTAAAACAGTAGTAAGTAGCCTACGACACCATTGGGTTAAAGTAAATCGTGGTGGTCCAGAAATGTTAGAAGGAATAATGGATGAAGTTTCGGACGATTATATTACAATCTTTTCTAAAGAAGAAATTATTCGTCTAGCAATGTATCATGTTCGAAATATTAGTTTAGGAACAACTAGTGAAAAAAATGATGCAGAAAAGAAAGAACAAGGAAAGACTAATGAAAATAACAAAAATGAGGCAAATGATAGCGATGAAAGTTCTAATAATAAGACAGAAAACAAAGATGTGCAAAATAATGAAAAGGCGGTGAATAACAGAGGAAGAAATGTGAGGAATAATAGAAGAAGGTAATGATTTTGTATAATAAATTATTTATATGATGTAATAGGCGAAACAATATTGAGTTTTCAATGTTTATTAATTTGGTTGTCGGATTTAGTTACCTGAGTATTTTGAAAATTTACGTGAATCCCCATAATCAGTTAAAGCTATCACACTGAGCTTGCTGATCTGGTGATTAAGATTGAAAGTAAACGTGTGCTTTCAAGCTTAATCACCAGGGAAATGGGGACTTTAGTAGTTTTTTCATTGCTCCGTTTTAAACGCTATTATTTAATTGTAGGTGGAGCTCGTTGTATTAATGGACAAGTTGATTTTTCCAATATCTTGCATTTTGAAGTGTTTCAAAACCTTTGTGTGGTAAATCTGATCGGTATTCAAATGGCCGAAACATAACCTCTAAGTAAAGGTTATCTTTACTCACACATGACGAACTTTGAATGCCCAACTCCTATAGCGAACCTAGCTTTCGCTAATCATGTACCGTTCTAATTGGTTTCTTGGATTAGATTCTAGATTTAACGGCTACTCATTTTTCCACGGCATCCTCCCTAATGCCTTTTTAAGCAGTAGTAATGTAGCATCCTCCACAAGCCTTATCCTTCTTCTTTTTCAATTGCTTTTCCTTCATTTGGCTATGCTTCAAACCGCAATACTCCGCCACCCTTAGCTCTTTCATCACGAATTAAAAACTTGTTTTGTTAGTCCATTTATCACTATTTTGACAATTGCCCTTTTACGACATCTATCAAACAGAGGGAAATTAGATAAAGGGAACGAAAAAACAATAGCTCTACTCATGACAAAGTCATTATTGACATCATGTCCTACATTAAAAATTGTGGTTTACTTAGCAACAAAGATAGTCTTTTTAAAACATACTCATAAAAAGAGACTTAGAAGAATCTACTTTTCTGAGTACATAAATCTTACACTTGATGAACAGTTTGAATATGAGAAAGGTTAAAATAAATGGAATCAGATTTCCCATTTTGTATCTCAATAATTTGATCTTTCACACTAATTACTCTACCTATATGGGAATATTCTTTTCCAAGATTTAATACAACAAGTTGATTTCTGAGTTGGTCAATTTGGGACTCGAATGTATTGTTTAGTGATTGATTCTTAATAGGCAAAAGACTTGAAAACTCATTTTTACTTAGTCCATAAGGAAACTGATCCTTTGAATATGGAATGAGCCATTTCAAATGTTTTGTTAAAATGAACATTGTTTTGTAAATGGGAGACTCAAATACAAAATAATCATTCATAACAGACGCTATAACCCCATGTAGCGCATGGTTTCTTGTTACCAAAATCTCCACATGTACCCCTTTTGCATGTGAAAGTATATTTGTAAGGGTTAGGTCATTATTAGATACTTGAGAAGTAAATATCGGTCTTTCTGAAGGTTCCTGAACGTTATCTTCATTGTCATAATCTATTTCTAAAGTTTGAATATGATTGATGGGTAAATAGACAAACATTTTTCCATCATAAATCACAATAATATCACTACTCGAATCAATCACTGAACCTTTCAGTATTTTTCCGCCTGAGAGACCAATTACAACAATTTCTTTACTTAGATTTCGCAATAACATAATCAAATTTACCTCGCTTTCTATTCAATACTCAAACTATCACCAAAAACTAACTGAATAAGTTAACCATTAAGCTAACTGAGATGACTAAAATGTTACCCCCCATTTTGGCTTTTCCATACTTTTTTAAATAAACATCAACATTATTGTTGCAAGGAGCTATAAGTATCAATAATGTACCTGATGCCTCCTTCATTTACATTTGCGAGACATTTCAACTTGTAAAAATCTACATTCATAATCGCAACGTACATCATCTTGGTTAGAAATTAGTCCAATGAATATTTTACAATCAACACAACACAACTTATTCATGTCAAATTGCTTTTATGTCGATATTTTTTGAAGAACTTCACTGTGCTAAAAGCGCATCGTAAATTTACATTCATGCTTTGGTGCATTTGTAGATCCGATTAATGTCTGAAGCTTGCTTATAAAAACACAAAAGGTACCTAGCTGAAACCTTGTACTTGTTACTTTTGATTTATTTTTCGGAAAATTAGAAAATTATGTAATAAATTATAACGATAAAATACTTTTGAGGTATTTAATACTTCTTTTTGCCGTCCGGTGATACAAAAGATTACTATGGTAATTAAAATTTTTATATGATTTTACTCTTGTTTTTTATACATATTTCGACAAAGCGAAGCGATAGCAACTCGGTTTTAACTGTGCGAAAGCGACAGCAACAACAGCACACGACTGAGTAAGCAACATCATGTTGCTGCCGCTACGTTAGCACTACGCTTTCGCACAAAAAACATCATTCTTTTCAATATACTATTTTAATATTTGGATAATTTAGTATAAAAATTAGAGAAAATAGGTGTAAAACCAAGAGAACTTTGATTTTTTACATATTTATATTACGACAGCATCACTAACCTAATGAATGAGAGGTAAGGACCTAATATAGACTTACAACAAATTTTTACAGAATTAAATAAAATTTCATGAAGGTGAAATTACTATGCAAATATTAGATATAATAACATTGATTACATTTTTAGTTACTCTTGGTTTCATTTTTTGGAGACCAAGAAATATGAATGAAGCTATTCCTGCCTTGGTCGGTGCAATTATTGTAATTCTTTGTGGAAGTGTAACCATGACAGATCTCTTCACAATTATAAAAACTATCAGTGATGCTGCGATTACCATTATGGCTACAATTGTCATGGCAATTGTATTAGAAAGCTTTGGGTTCTTTAACTGGGTTGCAGAGCTACTTGCTGAAAAAGCAAATGGATCTGGTATTCGATTATTCTGGTATGTCAATCTCCTATGCTTTCTCATGACACTCTTCGTTAATAATGACGGTAGCATTTTAATCGCAATACCAATATTAATTATGTTATTAAACAATATGGGATTAGAAAATCACCAAAAGATTCCATATTTACTTTCCGGAGGATTAATTGCAACAGCATCCAGTGCTCCAATCGGGGTAAGTAACATCGTAAATCTAATTGCATTAAAAATTGTCGATATGAGCTTGTATTCACATACTGCGATGATGTTTGTTCCTGCAACACTCGGTTTATTACTACTAGTTGGCTTACTGTTTTTATATTTCAAAAAGAATATACCTAAAACTGTTCCTACAAATGTAACTGGGATGTCACTTCCTTCCTATCATCCACTTAAACAAATTGCTTTAGGAGATTCGAAGCAAAAGCGTACTAGGTTCATGCTATTCGTACTTCTATTTGTACTTGGCGTTAGGCTGAGTCTGTTCTTCGCATCGTTTTTAGGAATTCCAATTTCCGTTATGGCAGTAATTGGATCCCTTGTTCTTTTAGGATGGAGATGGGCTTATTTGAAAATACCTCCAGGTGATATGCTGAAAAAAACACCATGGTATATTATCGTTTTTGCATTTGGTATGTATGTCATTATCTATGGTCTCAATAATATTGGCTTAACGGAATGGTTAATTAAATTTATGCGTCCGCTGGTTTCCGAAAACCTACTCAATACAAGTGTCTTAATGGGTGTTCTACTCTCAGTACTATCCAATATTTTTAATAACCATCCAGCGCTTATGGTTGGAACTATTACGTTAACCAATATGGGGCTTGATCCTATTTCCCTGAAAGTTGCTTATTTAGCAAATATTATCGGAAGTGATATAGGTGCACTGTTACTTCCTATGGGTACCCTTGCAACACTAATGTGGATGCACATCATAAGGAAAGGTAAGGTAAAAATTACATTGTGGGAATACATTAAAGTTACTATCATCGTTATTCCACCCACAGTCATCTTTACGTTAGTCATTTTATATTATTGGGTAACATGGCTCTTTTATTAATGAGACCTAGATTTATTATTGATTATCCGAGAAAATTGTTCTAACATAATGACAGTTTATTTATTAATAATCAAAGATAAATCAGTTATTAATTGAGAGAAATAACCATTTTAATTTGTAAACCAACGAGTACTTTAGAATCAGCTTTTAAAGCTTTTACAATTGTAGTAAAAAGGTGACTTTTTAATCATGCATTAGGTGCTGTGAGAGTCTGCGGTTTTTGTAGACTCTCTTCTACAGGGCTTCAACTCACTCTATACCATAGACTGCTGTCTTTTTTATGGTAAAGATTTTTTTTCAGTTAGTCATCTTCATTAAATTATTTTTAAGAAGATGTTCTCAAAATACCATGATTTGTTACCCAGGTATAACAATACAAATGAGGAAAAGATGCTTTCGCAAGTTCTTCAAAATCTTTAAGGATTTTTATGAAGACTTTAATCAACTCACACATTCTTATCCACACGCTTGCCTAGCTTTTATTGGCCCCCTTCAGCCCCAAGAAAGCTTTATATGCAATATTCTGCATTATACAAAATTGGAGGCTATATTCTAAAACATTGATACATCAACGGTTCATCCGTCTTCTATGTTCACTTTGCACCCATTCCATATTTTCTAAAATTGAATATCTAAGAAAAAACATAATGTTTGAAAAAAATTATTTTTGAAAGCCAAATTCCATCTATGCAGGTCTAATAGATAGAGGAGGTGAGCAAGTGCAGGAAATTCTCATACAACGAGCGAAAAAGGGCGATGCTGAGGCGTTCGCACAGCTATTTTCACAGTTTGAAATTGATTTATATAAAATGGCCTATGTATACGTGGGCAATGAGGTAGATGCTCTGGATGTCGTGCAGGAGGTAGCTTACCGAAGTTTTAAATACATACATTCTTTGCAAAGTTCGTTTCATATAAAAACTTGGTTGATAAGGATTGCTATTAATTGTGCAACAGATTTACTAAAAAAACGGGGACAATTCCTGCCATATGAAATGGAGGAACTAGAGCAAGGTGAAGAGCCGCATGAGGAGCTTCCTCAAAGATGGGTGATGGAGGATATCATAACAAGGCTTTCAAAAGAGGAAAAAGACGTGATATTACTTCGATTTTACAATGATTATACATTACTTCAAGTGTCGCAGGCTTTGCAGCTAAAATTAGGAACTACAAAAACGATCTTGTATCGTGCATTAAAAAAACTAAAACAAGCGCTGGAACAGGAGGGGCAAGAATGAGCGATTTTAAAAAGCAGATGGATCAAATTGATATTCCCAAATCGTTGCATAAGCGTAGTCTACAAGGAATCGAACAGGCAAGGAAAGAGCAGCAAAAGTCCCAGCGTTGGCTACCAAAAATAATAACGATTGCAGTGACACTTGCCGCAGGAGGCTTTATTGCATTGAGCATAGGGCAGGGGGGGACAAATAATCATCAGGGGGCAAGTACAACTTTGGTTCAAGAGCAATTTTCTTCCTATATATATTGGGGAATTGCTATTTTATGTATATCGATAATATTGTTAATAACTAAAAGAAAAATAGAATCAGGATCTGATAAAGTAAAAACGCTTGGCGTTGCAGCAGTATTGATTTTATTACTCGGAAATAGTGCACTATTTTTACAACATCAGTTAGTTAACCCTTTAGTTATTCCAACATCAATAGAGGTAAATAAAGATGAACAAAATGGTTTTGAGATACGTTATATAACGAATCATAATGACCATCGCTATGTAAAATTTCTACAGGCTGATGATGTAATCCTACCAATAGCTTATTTTACATCAAAGCAAGACAATCTTATTAATGGATTTTATTATCCATACGATACCTACCAATCATTACGTTATCAGTATATTCGTGACGCATATTTTCAAGCCGATTTATCAGAGATTGAAAAAATTATGGCAAGTAAGGATGTATATCTTATTCTAAGTGATGATGCAAAAATAAAGGCTCCCCTTTCTCTAAATATTTATCAAAATGACAAGGAGGTACCTCATCAAAGTTTTCGTGCTTCTAGAGACCAAGATGAGCATGTGATTTCCTTTATACTTGAGCAGGATGCTGTATTTGATGATTTTTATGTTCCATCTTTTTTAGAAAACCGAGTTATTTTGAAAGAATTTAAGATTAATAATCAATCTTTTACTTCGGAAGATTTTCCAATTTCATTGAAAAAAGGTCAGCGTATTGAACTGTTTATTCAGTTTAAGAACTCTCCTTTTGATATGAATGCTTCAGTAGGTTTAAGTGGGCCAGATGGTTACTTAATAACTAAAGTATTTTCCCAAATCTACTTTACAGAAAGTATGGTGAAAAAGGTGCGTGAAATGAATGAATGAAACAAAGGAACATGTTAAACTTTTACAATGGTTTGCCATAGCTTTATTTTTACAATTGCTTTACCTCAATAGTTTTAAGTATATCAATATTCTTCAAGATATATTGGTTTATGGAGCATATTTAAAGAGTCTTTCATATTGTAAAAAGGTTACACCAATTAAAAAATACATTGTTATAGCTATAGTTTTAGCATTAGTAAGTAATATTTTTTCCTTACAGCTGTTGTTCAATTGGAGTACTGTTTTCATTGCAGGGATAGATTTACTGATTATTATGGAGTTTGGCAAAATATTAGTTTCTTTAGAACAGCGCTATGATGCTCATGGCCCTACTGCCCGTGTGCTAAAAAAATATGTCATAGTTGTATTTGCTGTTATTGTAGGTTGGACAATGTTAAGCAATTTACCAAGAGACTGGCAGATAGGATTGTTGGTGCTAGGGGCATTTCTTTTATTTGTGGTGAATATCCGTCTATTCTTCCATGTTTTATCTTTAAGAAAGCATGTAAAGAAAAAATCCTTTGTTGTTACATATATGTAAAAATGACTGACCATTCATTTTGTGTTACACTCTTTTTACAGAAAGCCAAAGGGGGAAAATGGATGTTTAAACGAGAGAAAAGTATAGAAATTCAACAGAATCAGGATGTTCAATGTGCGCAAGGTAAAGTTGCAGTACAGGGCATCGGCATGAGCGTTTATAGTTTTTTCGTGGATGGTTTACTTATTGATGCAGGCTCGTACTCACTATCACAGGAATTTCAATCCTTCTTTTCAGAGATACCCATTGAGCAATTAGCATTAACACATTCCCATGAGGATCATGCAGGGAATGCAGCATGGATTCAGCAGTATAAGAAGGCCCCTATTTTCGTTCATCGTGATTCCGTGCAAATTTGTGCCGAAGATGGAGAGTATCCACTTTATCGTCAGGCACTATGGGGAGAACGACCTGCGTTTGTTGCTCAACCACTAGGTGACTCCTTACAATCAAGATCAGCAATATGGGATGTCATTGAAACTCCTGGGCATACAACCGATCATGTTTCGTTTTACAATCGAGAAACCGGCGCCATGTTCACAGGTGATTTATTTATACAGACAAAAACCAAGGTTGTTCTGGATGAAGAAAACATTGTACATACCTTGGCATCATTAAAGAAGCTATTAAACTATGATTTCGAGGCAATATATTGCTGCCATGCAGGCTATATTGCGGATGGCCGATCGAAAATCCTAAATAAAATCGCTTATTTAGAGGAGATAGAAGGGCGAGTTAAGCAACTATTTAATCAAGGTTATACAGTGGAAGAAATCACTAAATCTATCTTCCCTCGCGAATATCCAATTACAAAAGTATCTGGGGAGCAATGGTCTTCCAAGCATATCATTACCGCTTTTATTCAGCAGTTTAAGCAAGAGTCCTGTAAGCCCGCAATCAAATAACGCATATAAATAACCAGGCACCTCCGGTACGATAAATGTATCAATTAGAGGAGGTGCTTCTTTATGTCAACTACCAAACTAACAATTGTCCCAGTGACACTAGATCCGATCACTGACAACTCTTCATCAACAACTTCACGACAAAACTCTCCTGAGCCGAGCTGCATCATTAAAACAACTAGTGCTGAAATTTCCTTCTTTAATGGCGTAGATGAGCGCATCATCCAAACGATTCTGAAGGAGTTGAATAATCAATGAAGCAAGATTTTACGAGCGTGCAGAACATCTACATTATTTGCGGTAAGACTGATATGCGTAAAGGTATTGACGGTCTCGCAACACTCATCCAGGATGCTTTTAAACTGGATCCATATAGTGATTCCATCTTCTTATTTTCTGGAACGAGTAAAGACCGTTATAAATGTTTGTATTTTGATGGAGATGGCTTCGCCATACTTTATAAACGATTAGATAATGGCAAACTGCAATGGCCAAAAGATGAAAAGGAAGTACGTAACCTTTCACAAAAGGAACTTCGCTGGCTTTTAGAAGGTTTATCGCTTCAGCAGCCAAAAGCAATTACGAAATCTACAAAAGGTGTCTTTTAAACCCACCTATTAAGATGGTATAATCATCAAATAACTTAAACTGAACGGAAATGTGGTGAATGATTTGACGAACGTTCCTAATCGAGAAAATCAAAATGAACGATTAATTCGAATGCTTGAGCAACAATTAGCTCAGTCAAATCGACAAATCGAAGCATTGACTGAACAAGTTCGCCAATTAACCAAGGCTTTATATGGTTCAAAATCGGAAAAATCAAAGTATCAAGCACCAGACGGACAAGGCTCTTTATTCGATGACGATCCGTCTTTTAACGAATCTGAGCAGACAGAAGAACAAAGCACGCCAACTGTTACGTATATCGTTGAGCGTAAACTACATAAGAAAAAACGGAATGATTCTTTTCATGATGGGATTGAAATAGAAGAAATTCACCATCATCCCACCAATACACAATGC